>JAFGDW010000167.1 GCA_016931935.1 Candidatus Zhuqueibacterota bacterium
ATTAGACAGGATAACAGGATGAACAGGATTTCTTAGAGGAAGAGATTATACAAATCCTGTGAATCCGTGAAATCCTGTCTAAAATATATTTTAACATTTTCTGCCAAAAAATGTCAGAAAATAATTTCTCAGTTACTAAATATAAAATAGTCCCGGTAAGATCGTTAACTGTCTGAAAAGTTTATTCACACTTAATCAAAATCGAGATTAAATCACCACAATCTTCCCATAATGATCAGTATAAACGTTATCAAAATTATCCCGAAGCTGCTGAAACGCCATTGGCAAATTATTCAAAATATTGCCTGCAACCAAACCATCTTCGCCCAATCCATCAGCGGCAATATCCCCGGCCATACCATGGACAAACACGCCCATCCGAACAGCAGCATCAACCGGGAATCCGAGACCGGACATGGCAGCGATCGTACCAGTAAGTACATCGCCACTGCCAGCGGTGGCCATGCCGGGATTGCCGGACAAGTTGATAAAGACTCGTTCATCCGGCAGGCCGATGAGCGTGTGGGCACCTTTCAGCACAATGATTGCATTTTGCTGCTGAGCGGTTTGCTGGACAATTTTCACCCGGTCGGCAGCAATTGTAGCGATAGGAATACCGGTTAAGCGTGACATTTCTCCAGGGTGCGGTGTAAGTATTGTCGGGGCAATCCGTTTTTTCAGACAGGAAATATCTGCCGCAACGGCAGTAATTCCGTCACCATCAATCAACAGCGGTTTGGGAATCGCCGCCGCTAAATCGCGAATGAGCTGCTGGGTTTCTTCGTTCAACGACATGCCCGGTCCTATTACGACAAAATCAACGGTTTCTATAAAATCAAGTAACGCCTGTTTGTTCGCCGCACTGATACTTCCGCCCGGTGTGCTCTTTTGGGGTACGAAAATAATCTCATGTCCCTGCGCAGCTATTTGTGGGGCAACCAACTCCGGCGTGGCGAGAAACGAGAGTCCGCCGCCGGCTTTCAAAAAAGACATGGCGGCGAAGTAGGGCGCACCGTAATAGTTTGCAGAACCGGCGATAAACAACGCTTTGCCGACGCTGCCTTTGTGGGCATCTGGCTGTCGTTCCGGGATTTGTAGCGGATCATTCGTAGCAATTTTCAATGCATCACCGGCAGTCACTTCCGTCGGAAAGGAAATATGTGTGGCGAACAACTGGCCACCGTGCGCAAATCCGGGATATTCCAGATTCCCCAGCTTCGGACCGCCAAACGTAATTGTATAATCAGCATCGACAGCGATGCCCATTACCTGACCGGTATCCCCGTGAATGCCCGATGGAATATCCAAACTATAAACTGTTGCTGCTGTTTGATTGATAAGCTCAATGATGTCACGATATTTCCCCCCTACTTCGCGATCCAGACCAGTTCCGAAAATAGCATCCACGATAATATCAGCGGATTGGAGATAGGGCTGGGCTTCAGTAACGTCCGCAATATCGACGATGGAGAGACCAATTTTTTCGATGATATTCAGATTCAATTTCGCCGCACCCTGAAATTTGTCCCGACTTCCCAGCATCAACACAATCGGCGCTGCGCCAAATGAATGCAGCTTCCGGGCGACCACCAAACCATCGCCGCCATTATTTCCTCCACCACAGCAAATTGCTACATGGCTACCGGCTAAAACAATAGTTTGCTGCATGACTGTAAATGCAGCATGCCCCGCATGTTCCATCAACAATTCTTCCATAATACCGTATTGTTCTATGGCTCTGCGGTCCATCTGTCGCATTTCTTCAACCCAACTGACTTTCATTTGATTTATCCTCTGTTATTCATAAAAACGTGAGGCGTTCCCGCAACGCGGGATGAATTGTGAGACGAACTCTGATGCATTTTGTAATTTGACGCCTGCATAGTATCATTAATATTTGATTACAGACTGCCTGAGTCCAGCTTTCCTTATTCCTGTAAGGTACTTAACAGGAGAAGTTTTTGAAGTAATAGCATATCAATATTAGTTCTACTTTGTCACATTAGACTTGAACTTGTAAACTAGTGATTGCTAAAACTGCTGAACCATTTAAAATAAAACATTTTGTTATAACAGCGCCCCGATTAATCGGGGTGAGTTACAAGAATTATAGATTAATTAGCCGCTTCAGCGGCTTTCTTCGCCTGACCGCAAACTCAGAAGCGTCAATTTGCTTATTTTATTAATCTGACAAAGTAGAATTAGACAGTTTAAAGATACACAATTTCCCATAGTCTGTGCAACTGATTTTTCAAATTCTTACTTGAGTCCCCGCTAACATTGCTCCGTTTAATTTTCTACAAAAGGTACCATGATTCGCATTTAGGTCCTGTCCGAAAACCTATCAGTTAATCTTGTCCGTTGCCTGAGCCTGTCCCGTCAAAACTGGGCAACATTTGTACGTGAGTCGATCCGCCGCGGCGGACTCAGCCGACGGTTGAACCTATATGATGTTTTCGGATAGGCATTTATCCGCGATTAATCGATCGTGATGGTATTATTAAATTAAGCAAAACATTCGAGGGGAAAAGTTATGTGCTATCCGCGATATCATTTGAAATTATATTCGCTGATTATCATTTTTCATGCGCTTGCCATATCAGGCGTCCGTGCGCAGGAATTTCAAGCAAGCGAATTGCAATTTTCGGTTTTAGAAACTATGCTTGCTGAAGATGGATATGCATATGGTATTCAGTTTGAATATTATGAGGGTTTCTGGTTCAATCTCCCAAACTTTGATGATTTTCGCCCAGTTTCATCGGGAATTATCAAAAATTTTGATATTTCCATTCGGCAACAGGATGACTATTTTGGATTTCGCTTCAACGGATATATTAAAATCGCTAGCAGTGGCAAATATACATTTTTCTCAAAATCGAACGATGGCAGCAAGCTATTTATAGACGACCAACAGGTAGTCGATAACGATGGCTCACACAGCACTCGCGAGCGGAAAGGTTCAATCGAACTTTCGGAAGGAATGCATAAAATTTCTGTCTTATTTTTTAATTCATCTGGTACGCATGCACTGGAAGTAAGGTATGAAGGTCCCGATTTCGGCAAACAGCTTATTCCCGATGATGTATTATTTCACCAGTCAACAAGCGGCTTTCCGATGCCATGGACAAACCAGGACATCGGCAAGGTGAGTGCAGAAGGGAGCGTGTATTACAGCAACGGCGTATTTGTGATCAATGGCTCCGGTGCAGATATTTGGGAAAAGCAGGATGAATTTCATTATGTTTACTGGACAGCAAACGGCGATTGTGAACTGGTTTCGCGCGTCAATTCCATTTCCAATACGAATAGTTGGGCAAAAGCCGGGGTGATGATTCGGGAAACACTCAAGGATAATTCCAAACATGCTTTTATGATGATTACTCCGTCATCGGGAGTTGCTTTCCAGCGCCGCATCAGCACTGGCGGGGCAAGCTCACATACTGCCGGCAACGGGAGCGCACCCTACTGGCTGAAACTCCAGCGAATCGGCAATGACTTCACTGGTTATGTATCGCCTGATGGGCAGAGATGGAATTTGATCGGATCAGATAAGATCGATATGTCCAATGATGTTTATGTAGGACTCGCCGTGACCAGCCATAATGATGGAACGATTTGTACCGCCCAGGCATCCTTTAACCTGAGTGGCACATATGGAGAAATTCAGTTAATACCGGAAAACGACGTTGTGCCTGCGGATGGGAAATCAATTACATCTATTCACTCGAACCCATTATTCAACTTCTATGGTGACATTGCCTCGGCGGGTGAATTTGTAACTGTGGAAAGCGACATGGGTTCGATTGCATCTCAGGACGCAGCTACGGAAATACCGGGCATTCAGGTCGTCACAAATGATGATGGTACAATTCGTTTCGATATGCAATCGGGGATTGAACCGGGAATTGGCGCCATCATTGCGGAAAGCGCATTCGGAACTGGTGAAGGAAAAACTTCAATCCAGTTTATTGGTGAAGACATTGATTTAATAACGACCGAATCGGAGCAGGAGAATGTGTCGATTGGTCAGGAAAATATCCCGGTTACCATGCTGGTGCGAAACAATGGTTATACGCCATCCTACGTCGAAGATGCGGGATTGCTAATTTCCAATGTATCAGCGATTTCCGATGAACCGATTTTTACAATCACACGCACCGATACCATTACGCGTATTCCGCCCGACGACAGCCAGTACTTCACCTTTATAGTATCAATATCACCGCAGGCAACAGCCCAAACGGTTGCCATTGATGGTTACATTGCTACTAGCATCATGAAATATACTGGCGTTCAACAAGAACAAAAATGGTTTTTACAAACACCCCCACAATTAGTTGCCGATTCAATCGATGCGCTTTCCGATGAAGTATTCCAAAAACAAGAAGGGTTGCTGGTTCGAATGCAAGTTACGAATCATGGGATGGCGATTGCGGACAATCTATTTGGCGGTCTTCATTTTCAGCATAAGGGACAGTCGGTTGATGCTGAGTATACGGTTATCCCGCACGCAGAAAATCCCACACTCGTGGAAGGCGATTCAACAATAACCATGCTGTTCCTTGTCAACATTGCTGAAAACGCCACGCTCGATTCAATTCGAATTACCGGGGAAATATCGGGGAATGATGTTAATTCCGGGCAATTGATTATTGGAGATGCCACAAACGCTCAGGATTTTTGGGTGGTTAAAAAAGCCGAGGGCCTCATATTCAAAGCGATTAACATTTCCCAGCGCTACGCGATTGCCGGTCAAACAAAACCAATTTTTATCGTTGTTGTTGTTAAAAATGAAACCGGTGTGGTGCTAAATCTTGACAGTACCCGGATTGAATTTCGCATTGATGATGAAGACGTGACCAATGAATATTCACTGATCATTCCACAGCCGCTGCAATTTATTGGTAGTCAATCATCAATCTTGCACGTGGATGGAGAAGACAGCCTGTTGATTGCCATGACTGAAGTCGGCACCACAACGGGATTTATGGAAATCACCTCGACGCTGTTCTGTCATGAACAAAACCTGCATTTTCCGATCGTTGCCACGAACTCACCCGGTAGCGGATACATGTTTATTAACAATCCCCCGGAATTACAGGTCATTTCCACACGTATTGATAGTTGCTTCAATATCGATAACAACGGCGATGCGATTGTAAATGAGCAACAACCATTTGCCGTGCGGATCGATATTCGGAATATTGGTAATGAAGATATTGAAAATATCGCAATCACAACCACATCCAATGGTGCTTCCGTTCAACTGTCAGCAGATTCATTGCTTGTTCCGTTGATCCCTAAGAATCAAATGGCAACCGTGTACATAAAATACCGGGCACATGCGGACAATCTGCCTGAAAATGAACGATTCCATGTCCAATTTCTCCATGCCATCGGTGCAAAAAGTGGTGAACCAGCTTTGTTAAATGTGCTATCTGAATTGGAAGCGAATATTCAAATTCAACATGCGGCGCTTCTTACTATTTTGGCCGATTCAATTATTTCAATACCGGTTGGGAAGGAATTTACACTTACTGCACATGTGGCCAATCCGGATGGGTACGCCGATATTGACACCAGTGGGGAACTGGCTGTCCAACTACCAACGGATTACAACTTTTTGGACGGAATTATTAATAAACCATTTGTTCAGAATCAGGATGTGACCTGGCGAATTCGTGCACCAGAAACCGCGAAAACCAACGACCTGGCAGTTATTTATTTTGACATGCGGGCGCGCGATGTTAATACCCGCCAATATGCGGCCTTTACATCGTATTCATTCAAAGGCAAAATTCAGGTCGAAGAAAGTGTAATTCGGATCAAGTCGTTTGAAATAAACAGTCCGGATGGCGCCGAAGACGATACCCTTTCAACCGGTCAACCGTTTGAAATACAGGCATTCATTCAAACTCATCTTATGCAACACATTATTGTTTCTTTGCGGCACCCAAATAATTACGATTTGTTGCCTACTACCAGAAGCGGCAACGATTCACTATTGGAATGTACATGGACGATTGACGCGCCCGAAGTTCCAGATTATCAGGCAGCGCCCTATGTTATTCAAGCTTACGGTAACATTGAAAACGACACGACGATCGTTTACAGTCAACCGGATACATTATGGATAACAACCGTGGAAAAGACGCGATTATCTGTGGGAGCGAACATTACCAGCACCGAATGTGTTCCGATTAAGCAAATTCATCCGGGACTGGAATTTATCGTGCACGGCTGGCTTACCAATAACGGTGACGCACATTATTATGGCGAAACCACTCCCAATCTCGAATTGGTTGTTGATCGTGGTCAGTATTTTACCATTGTGGATTCACTTGTGCAACCGGTTAACGACAATCAAGCGCACTGGCGAATTCATGCATCCTACGAACTCCCACGCGATAACTGGAGTTTCGGCGTTCGTTTACAAAACCCGGACTCATTGTTTGATAGCAATTCGAATGAAGCAGTGTTTGTTGATACAACCGATGTTGATGTCCAGGTAACGTCCGCGACCGGTGTCGGCCGACTCGAGTTAATGGTTTCCCAACTCAAAAATGTGCAACAAAACATGATTGTTCCCGGTGAAAAGGCCACTATTCTCGGGTTAGCGTTTAGTAATTTATCCACCTCATCCGAATTCCCGATTATTATTAAGGGATTGCAGATGTACACATTTAATTCATCGAGCGAAGCAGTGCATCCAGTGGATATCATGACCCATCTGGAAATTCGAAATAAAACAAAAACGCTTGGGCAATTATCCACATTTCACAATTATTCATTCTATGTACCATTTAGCACGCCGGATACCATCCACGCTCAACAATCCGACAGTTTATTCGTTGATGTCACTTTTCATGAACAGCTCACGCAGCCTTTCTCTCTGGCGCTTCAGGACAGTTCGGATGTGAATGCCACGTCGTACATTGATGTATTTATCGTGGACGAAAACCGCCACTCCGATAATGGATTGAATATCCGCTCGCACTGCCCGGTGCTCACCAAACAAAATCTGAAAGCATCGTTTATTAACTATCCCAATCCATTCGGAACGACTTCCCGGCCGAGCACGCGATTTGTATATTATTTGAAAAAAGATACTCACGTCCAATTCAGCATTTTCACGCTCCTGGGCGAACTGGTATGGCAACGCGTGTACAAAGAGGGTAGTCCGCAAGCACGCAAAGGCCTGCACCAAAACGACGAACTGGTATGGGATGGCACTAACATGCGCAAACAAATAGTTTTGAATGGTGTTTATATTGCCTATATAAAAACAGGCTATGGAGAAACAGCGCTGACAAAGGTGGCGGTGGTGAAGTAAAGCGGATAATTTTCTATGTTTATAGCTTGTCGAATTCATCACCCGTTAAGCCAGCCTGCTTAACGATTTTGCCAAGAATTCCATACCAAGCTCTTTATGATGGGGAATCGAAATAGTATATGGATAATCTGGTTTAACCATCATGACATGATATCCTTTTTGTCGGTCAATATCCCATCCAGCTTTTTGGAGTTTGCTAACAGCTTCTTTTCCTGAACATAATTTGATATACGGGCTCATACCAAATCTTCATAGGTTTCAAGAATATTTTTTTCTCTTGATAACACTTTATTATTCATCACTTCCATCCAGCCAGAAATAGCTTCCCTAATATTTTTTTTTGCTTCATCAATTGTTTCGCCCTGCGAAAAACAGCCTGGAAGAGCAGGAACTTCTGCCGTAAAATACCCGCTGTCATCTTTTTCAATAATTATTTTGAGCTTCATTTGATCTCCCAATTTTATGCACCTGAAATATAAACATTACTACAGAAAAGTTCAAGTACAAAATAGCTACAAAAAATCCCTTGCAAACCTGATAATAATAGTGTATATTTATACAGCGTCTTAATGATCACTCTGTTTACTTGATATGGCTATAATGTCAGCATTCAAAAACAATATGCAGCGCTTTTGAATTAATTTTGATTTCATCATCAAGCGGATTTAAACCGATCATAGAGAAAGGAGTCATTATGTTGCATGAAGAAACGATTGAGAAAATTATAAAGGCGTATTATAAAGTCTACAATACACTGGGTCATGGCTTTCTGGAAAAAGTCTATGAAAATGCAATGGCAGTTGAGCTGAAACATCAGGGACTTGAATGTCAACAACAAAAAAACATTAAAGTGTATTATGAAACGGAGGAAGTGGGTGATTATTTTGCCGATCTGCTTGTCAATAATCTTATCATTGTAGAGCTGAAAACAGCGACTGAATTATCCCCAACTTATGAAGGGCAACTGCTCAATTACCTTAAAGCATCTCATATTGAAGATGGATTGCTATTTAATTTTGGGACGGAGCCACAGTTCTCCCGAAAAATTTTCAATAATCACCTGAAATATAATTTGCATCCAGTGTAAATCTGTTTAATCTACCAAGCGTTTATCCGAAAACATCAGGCGAAATATTATCGTCGGCTGAGCGCTCCGAAGGCGTATCTGCCTTTGCGGCGGATCAACATAACCAACCAATATTGAAAGGATACTTCGGATAGGTGTTAGTAACTGAGAAATTATTTTCTGACATTTTTTGGCAGAAAATGTTAAAACATATTTTAGACAGGATTTCACGGATTCACAG
>JAFGDW010000168.1 GCA_016931935.1 Candidatus Zhuqueibacterota bacterium
ACTAAGTTCTTTGAATCATACACAATTTGGTGTACATTTGCATCATTAATCAATTAATTCTCTGAAATCGTTTAATCTAAGGGGGATTAAAGATGCAAACAGAGCTATTAAGTGTTGTTGAAAAATATAAAGAGCATTTACTTGAATTAAATTCTGATTTGATTTCAAATTTAATCGCTGGTGATTTACATAATTTTGAAAATAAGCTATACGAACTTTGCACTGATTTATATAATCAAATTGCCTTGATTTTCATTTCAAATGTTTCTCAGTCCGAAGAACTTATACTAAAATCATGAATAATAGGACAGAAGAAAGGACTCAAAGCCATACGGGAATCAGAAGTCAAACTTCAACTGAAAACAGGCCATATAATCACCATTTTTTCCTGGTATGCTTGCCGCGCCAAGCCAAAAGGCAACGTTAGAAAGCGAGGCCCCAATGGCAGCGGATGCCATTTATTGTTGGAGTATTGGGGCTGCGTTCATAAGGCAGCGCCGGCTTACTATTCCTATATTAGCATGTTGAGTATTCTATGTCCTTCATTTGATATTGTATTACAAATTCTCAACGATCAACATATCCAGGGGGAATATAAACGAATCAAAAAAATTGCCTATAACGTTGGCGAAACATGTTTTTCAAACAGGATAAAAATCGGTCTAAAACAGGGCGAACATGTATCTGGAAAACGAGTTATTTTAAGTGTCGATGGTGGCCGAACTCGATTGCGTGAGATGAATCCACATAAAAAGCCATCAAAATCCTACAAAGCGAAACGAGCCAAATTTGATACGCCATGGCGTGAACCGAAACTGTTTGTCATTCATGTGTTAAATAAAGACGGTTCAATAAACAAACACGAATTACCGATTTATGATGCCGTCATCAACGATGCGGATCGTTGCTCTGATCTTCTTGCCGGGTATCTAAAAAAATTGAGAATCGAGACAGCCGCTGAGATATTATTTATTGCTGATGGCGCTGAATGGATATGGAATCGGGCAAAATCAACGCTTTTGAAACTCGGCGTTTCGGAAACGAAACTATCTGAAGCGATTGATTATTTCCATGCCGTGGAACATATTTCAGATATTATTTCAACGCTTCGAAAAATCGATAAACAGAAAAAGACTGCTTTGGTCAAAGAACTGAAAAAAATGTTATGGGACGGTAAACTGGAACAATTAATTTCGAAAATGACAGTTTTGTCTAAAGGCCGGAAGCTAATTTTAGATAAACTGAACTACTTTCATAAAAATATCAGTCGTATGAAATATGATCAGTTGCGCCAACATAATTTTCCGTGTGGTAGTGGAATTGTTGAGTCGGCAATCCGACGAGTTATTAACCTTCGTTTTAAATCTCCCAGTACTTTTGGGAACCATGACAATGTCGAAAAATTGATATTTTTACGAGCAATTTTTCTTGCTGGACGATGGAATATCATGATAAATAACTTAATAAAATTGAACCATAAATTTTTACAACAAAATCTCAAACTTGTATCTCATTTAATAATCTTAAATTAACAATGTGTTTGATTATGTAATTATGGGTTTGCACCCCATCGAATTTCATTTAAGTCTATTTGAAATATAATAATTAGTATCTACAAAATAGAACTGATATAGAGAAAATCATATAAATTAATCAAATATATAAAATCTGAAGTTTCATTTTCGAAAATTAATTTATACATGGAATTTGAGTACTTCAAAAATTAACACATCGCATTTTTCACATAAATTTTCTATCTTTCCGATCATATCTGTCGAAAGGAAATCGTGAATGGAAAAAAACATTAATATAAATTTGACAGGTCCAAAAAATAAATTTCTCCGATTCCCTATTGTTCAAATGTTCATCGCGTTAATTCTGGTGGTTGCCGGATTTTCAATCATCAAATCACTCCTAACTCAAATCGGAACGCATTTTCAAATCCAATCAACCATCTGGTTTAAATTTCTGGCTATGATAATTACAATCGCTCTTATTCATACGCTATATTTTTATTATGTTACTTTCATTGAAAAGCGACCGGTTTTGGAATTTGGGAAAAAGAGTGCGCTCAAAGAATTGGGTGTTGGTGCGCTGATTGGATTTGTATTATTTGTTGTTGCAATCGGTTTAATTTGGATATTCGGTTATTATCATGTTTCCGATATTAATCCGTTTTATGTGTTGATTGCTGCACTTGTATCGGGTTTACTTGCCGGATATTTTGAAGAACTATTGTTCCGCGTGATTATTTTTCAAAAGATTGAAAAATTACTTGGTACTTGGCTTGCATTGGCAATAATAGCGATACTTTTCGGATTAATGCATGCGGGCAATAAAAATGCATCGTTATTAAGCACAATAGCGCTTATTCTTGAAGCCGGCATACTACTCACAGCATCATATATGTTTACCCGCAGGTTATGGCTAGCCATGGGTTTGCACGCAGCCTGGAATTTTACCCAGAATGGTATTTTTGGAGTCACCGTGTCCGGTAGCAAAGCAAATGGTATTTTCGTATCGGAATTAAGCGGCCCTAATTTTATTTCAGGAGGCACATTTGGTGCTGAGGCATCTATATTCGCGGTCATAATTTGTTTGGTGGTGGGAGTCTATTTTATTAAAAAATCATATGATAAAGGCAATATATTCCCACCCGCCTGGAGAAGATCGAGCTGACGAGTCGCCATGAATCAAGCTTATTAGTCTATACAATTATTCTGAAGTGGTCTTGAGATTTATGTATAAAATCCTTTCTCTATTTTGGAGCGCATCGCTTATTGTAGGCATGTATCATACTATTTATTCGAATAATTAATATAACAAAGAAAAGTCGATTTTCTGTATAACGTTAACCCTTATTTTATGTTATACGTTAATAGTTATTCGATCCGGTTATCCAGTTTACTCCGCAATGATTAGCTCTAAAGAAACAGTTAGTCAACTCGTTCCGCCGGTCTCCGGCGGAATGCCGAATGGACGCTCTGCGTCCATTATGTA
>JAFGDW010000169.1 GCA_016931935.1 Candidatus Zhuqueibacterota bacterium
GGATGGTGTATTGGGTGTTTCAACTTCTTCTTCTATTTGAGTAAAATACGCAGTTACACTTTTATCGCCATTCATGGTGATTGTAGTAGGATTGCCCGTGCTACTGATAGCTCCGCCCCAATAACTAAACTTATAACCTGAAAATGGACTTGCTGTTATTGTCACACTTTCATTTTCATCGAAATCTGTTTTATCTGGGTATTTGCTAACTGTTCCTGCATTACTCGGATTGCAGGTGATCGATAGAGTATAAGTTGGTGACTCATATGTTACTTTTAAGATACTTAACGATGGCCTAATAACGATACCTTGCCACTTACCATCATTATTTGTTTCATCATTCAGGTCACTTTTATCTTTTAATGCAAAGATATAATTTCCTGTTTTATATTTGGACTTAAAATCAGTAAGTCCTGCTGACATGAAATTGATATAACTAGTTTCACCAGCACCTCTTTTCCACACATTATTCTGAGGTGGATAGTAGACATTGATCCCTTCTCCAGTTTCAGTAAACAAGTTATTATTTCTTGATGAATAGTCAGCACTACTTGGAAAATAAACATTATATTCATCCTCAGGCTTACTTATCATATCTTTAAGCATTGGTGAGATTTCATTGTTATCATAGAAACATTGGTCGGACTTATCTTCATTTTCAGGATCATAATTGTATATATATGTCCTGAAAGCTACTCCAATAATAGGTAAATTATTAGGAATCCCTGAAGTTGAGAATTGAAAACACACACGATTGAAATTGTGATAATGTATACCATCAAAGTCTTTTCCAGCACCAACCACAGCATTAAATTCAGGGGTTGCAGCACTTCCATTTTTCCAAACATAATTATATGCAGTCATTAAATCATTGTCAACTTCTACAGTCCATGCATAATATGATGGATATTTATTTATATCTGCATTGGTTTGATTAACTTTTTTCTTAAAAGATCTAATATTTTTGTTTACTAATGTCATAATTGTATTTGAAAGTGGTTGCCATGCTTGAATATCATGCCAAACTATCTTGCCATCTGTTTTGTTTGCGTATGATGTTGGACGCATTGAAAGATAAGCTGTTACTGTATTGTCATCATTCTGAAAAGACCGAGAGTATGGCGTTCGTAGATTTAATAATTCTCTACTTGCGTCAGGATATCCATAATCAATTGGCAAATAAGGCGCTGGCTTCGGTATTTTGATGAAATGATACCCACAAAACTCCCCATCATCGGGATCAAGGCTTTCTGCTCCGAACTTTTTCACATAATTATTTTTATCTATGTAAATATATGCTGTTAAAGAATCAACAATTTTAACTGAATCAATGGTTATTTCATTTTTATAGGATTCAATTATTTTATGAATATCCGGAAGAACTGCTTGATAATAATATCCCGGATATTGGGCTAAATCGAGTCCTTTACCAAATTTTTGTTCGAGTTTTTCGTCAGACATATATATTTTTTTATATTGTGTATCATCAATTGTTTCGAATTCAATCCGGTCGGGTTGAATTTGCTGTCGGTCTCTGGCATAGGACGCTGTTACTATTATTGTCAATAATATTCCGATAATCCATTTCATCCTGTTCATCATTTTTCTCTCAATATTTAATCTTTCAAATATCATTCTTATAATTCTCAACAAATGCTCAATCTCATTTAATGAAAAAAGTTTTAATTGTTTGAGTAAAGTTGTCCGATGTCAATCGACATAGGTACAGACCTGAAGGCACAACTTGTCCCTTTTCATTATTCGCATTCCAGTGAAAATAATAGTGACCAACTGGCAGACTGCTATTTACCAACGATTTTATTATTTGTCCGTTGGTGTTGTATATGATCAATTTTACATTTGAGGGGACGGGAATTTCAAACCGGAACGTTGTCGACGAATTAAACGGATTAGGATAGTTTTGGTAAAGCTTGAAGTGCTGCGGCGCCTGGTGATCGTGGTTGTCAGATAAACGCGTGACATTGTTTGTAATGGTAATATCATCAAAATAGCCGGCATCATTAAATGAGCCGACTCCGAATTGTCCGGTTTCAACCGTTTGATCGGGTCTTACAGCGATTTTCTCGCCAGCAACAGTTACAGAAATTTCATTAAGTCTTTTTACCACAGAAATATTTTGATACATATTCGAACTTAACATTGGTGTGGTTAATGCCTTCACAAGCATAGCTTCGCCGTTCGTCACCCGGAATACTCCGGATGAATATTGATCCGCGTTGCAGGAGACAAACCAGTAGTTCATCTCATCAATATAGCCAAATAGCAGCGCCAGGTCGGCCAGGGGATTTTGGAGTATATCTTCAGCGGTTTTCATTGAGCATGAAAAGGTGAAGTCATCGAGCATTACCTTGCTAATCAAGCTATATTCGCCCAACCGGTCGCCATTCTGATACATATAGTCAGAGGTATTCAGATAATATGCAAAATCACTTTCATCCCGGATAACCGACCATCGTTCATCTGTGAAGGGCAGCCAATTGCTCAGGGGCTGGTTTTCAAAATCTTCATAAAATTCGGATACCAAGTCAGGTTGTGTAATGTATACAGGAACAGCGGTATTGCCTCCATTGGATTGGATGTCAATATAGCCGTTATAATTGCCCGACTCCAGCCCAGAACGGTTAACCATTATATTTATTGTATCATTATTAATACCAGATTCAGGCATTATCTCTGAAATCCACGGCACATGGTGCAATAGTTGCCAGCTTAACAAGTCGCTTCCATTGTTGGAAACGGTAAGCGATAGTGTTGTCTTTGTTGAATCAAAATCGAGTGATATCGGAGAAACTGCCAGTATCGGTCCGCTGCCTGGCGCTGATTGCGTTACAACAATTGTTTGTGGTGAACCGTTCACACCATCTGCTGTGATAGTTATGTTACCTGATCTTGACAGGGCCGAACTGTTGGGTATACAAGTTATCTGAAAACTATCTGGCGTTACACTACTGTTCGAAGATAAACTCAACCAATCTACATTGTTAGCAACAGAATAGGAAAACGAAGCGCCTGCTCCGCCGTTGCTGATAACTATGTACGGACTCTCTCCACCGCCTGATGGAGCGTTCCAGGTTGTCGCTGATATGCTCAGATAAGCTGATGAAACATCGCCTTTACCGGAAACATTAAACGAAGCAACCGGATTTATTGGATCGTTGCAGGTGATTTCAAAACTGCATTGCGACTGTTCGGTGGTATTTGGAGTAAATTTTATATCAATGTATCCAGAATTGTTTGGACTAACAATGCAGGGAAGCGCTGTTACAACGTCAAATTGATCACAACCGGTAGCGTTTTTAACAGATGTAATGGAAAGAGCGCCGTCTCCATCATTAAAAATTAACGTTCGATCTGTTTTGCTGCTTCCGACTGCAACAGATCCAAAATCGATTGTAGCGATAAGTGTGCGCAACCGTGGTGTTAAGGCACTTGTTTATCCGAAATCAACAGCGCTGTAATCACTTGCACGATCACCTGAACTATTGATAGCGGCTTTTGCCCAATAATAATAGGTTTGCCCGGCTGTAACAGTGTGATCATCATAGTTTGTATTGGTTTGCCATTGGCTTATGCCAACTGCGTTTTCAACGTTGTTACTGGCTGCTCGGAAAACCCGATAACAATTAGCGCCCAAAGTCTCATTCCATGTCACCTCTACACGATCAGTAAATAGTCCATCCGATGCGGTTAATGCTGAAGGCGCTGCTAATTTTCGCCAACCGGAATTATGAGCGCTGCAATCTGTTGCATTCGCTCCGACGCTGCTTGTAGCGGCTTTTATACAATAATAATACGTCTGTCCCGGGGTAGGCGACTCATCCGTATAACTTGTACTGGTCTGCCAATTTGCTAACGCGATCGCATTATCCCCAGAACTATCCGTACTGCGAAATACACGATAATAGCTTGCATTCGTAGCGCTATCCCAGGTTACACGAATTTTATTAGTATATTCACCATCAGAAGCTATTACATTATCTGGAACGGATACATTGGGCCGGATCGTAAAATAGCTGTCAGATAGATCATAAATTTGACCATCGTAAGCAGATAAATGAATTTGATAATCATCATCCGGATTGATCCATAAGGGGATTGTGACCAGGCGGTTTCCCTGACTTACAGAAATATCATCGACCAGGGTTGTTATGTTTGAACCATTTTTATACAGGTCAATTTGGGCATCACCAGACACATTATCCGGATTCCATAGCACACTTACCATCTCTGACTGTTCAAACGATTCTCCGCCGTTTGGATATGTGATGGCTAACTTTCGTATTGAAAAATAATCTGAAAAATCATACGTGTCATCATTTGTTGATGCCTTAATTCTGATTTTATAATCATTTCCTGTGCTGAGCCAGTTCGGGATATTTATATCTTTCTGTCGATTTGAAACCGCTATATTCGATGCTAACGTTGCCTGAAGATGCGATGGGGCTTCGCCTCCCTTATAAATTTCAATGTCAATATTTCCATCATAATTTTGATAATACCACTTAACCGATGCTGTCGAGCCATGATTCCACGATTCACCAGAGGTTGGTGAGGTAATACTCAATTCAATATCTGGTTTTAGATCGATATAAATATAAGGATAATTATTTGAGTGTTGATTCCCGCCATTATCCATAGCACAAAACCATATTGTATCAGAATGCGTTAATTCCAATTCAAACTGATAAGTATATGATGAAGAAGTTGGATGTTGTGGCTGAATTGGGGAAATCGCCCAATCGCTTATTCCAGGTAACCAATAGGCAATGCGATAGATTCCAGATCGATCGGTAGCGGTCACTGTGACCACTACTTTGTTTCCAATTTGTGCATATTCTGCAGAAATATTCGGTAAATCACTCGTTCGATTTAAACTAAGATTTGTACTTAGTCCACCTGCATAGCCACACTGAACTACAGGCGCCAACTCTGTATTAGGATCCCAGTCATCCCATGCATCGTAAAAATCATTATGTTCAGCTACATAATTTTTATTGCTAATGTCATAATTCGTTTGATTAGCCCCCCATACCCATATATTATTGTATTCATAACAATATTCGACAAGCCCATCACATCGCAATCGTTTTATATTTTGTGGATATATTATTGAGCCTGCATCTGAATAATAATCTAAAGCATTGGGATATGGATTTATCCATGGATATGCAATATCATAAGAAATTAGCTCTACTGCCGTGCTTACAACGCTTTTTCGTTTGCTAAAATCCATATCAATATTTGTAACCGTACCTGCACCCCAATAATCATCGTCTTTAAATTCTGAGAAGTAATTTTCATGTATTACATAACTTGTTCCAAACTTAACCTCAATTGTTCGTGGTTCACCTTCATTGTCTATCCCGGCAAATAAACCGGCATGGCCAAGTCCTTCAAGACCGGGAATTAAATTCAATTCACGGTATAGAGCATCACCATATTCCTGATTATTAAAAAGCAGATTTTGGGATTTGGGAACAGGAAGCTGTTTTTCACTAATTCTAATTTCAGCCTTTTCACTTTCAATAAGATTCTTTATAAATAACCATTCTTTTTTATATATATTATTTACATGTAATCCTTCTACTATATTTTTTGCTTCAATTTTAGAAAGATTTTGTGTTGCAAGATATATTAATATAAATTTTATCAGCTCATTATCTTCGGTACGTTGGAGGATAGACAGAAGATATGGCTTAAAAAATTGAAAATCGAGTAATTGATAACTTACTAATTTAGGATTAGGAATGAATCCATCATAAAAATATTTAATGGCTTTGACTGCATAATACTGCAATTCAGGATTGTTGCCGTTAAGAATTTCAATAATAACATTATCCATTTTCCGAATTGCTACTCCGCAATACACACCATTAAATCTGTTTTCATTTTCCACAAGGATTTTTAATGATTCTTCATTTCCTAAAATCCCTAACGCCAGTGCAGCCGAAGCAAAAATATATTCATCATTCGTTGTTTCTACGATATATTTAATTGATGGAATTGCATCGTATTGCCTAAAATGTGCCAGGGTTATACATAATGAACGAGCAAGTGGTTGGTTGTTAACAATAGACTTATTAGACAACAACAATTGCATGTCAGCTATATGTTCCTGCAGATTAAGGTATTGAATTCCTTTAATTGCTATTCTTATAACATTGGGATCTTCATTGCTATCACGTATTATTTTTCCAAGAAATTGACTAAAGTCGTCTAATGTATTCGGATCTAATCTACTTTGATAGGATAATGATAATACCAAGTCATTTGAAGTTGCCAC
>JAFGDW010000170.1 GCA_016931935.1 Candidatus Zhuqueibacterota bacterium
AAATTTAATTTAAATTCTTATATTTGTTCGACATTTTTAGCACTCATTAAGGGAGTGTGCTAATAACGAAGTCAACTTTTAAAATATATTAATAGCTTAATGTGTTAAAGTAACTTGAGGAGACATACCTATGAAAATTAAACCATTGGCTGACCGTGTTGTCGTAAAACCAATTGAAGCGGAAGAGAGAAAATCGGGTGGAATTATTATTCCCGATACAGCTAAAGAAAAACCCATGCAGGGTAAAATTGTTGCAGCCGGTCCTGGCAAAATATCCGATGCCGGCGAAAAAGTGCCTATGGAAGTAAAAGAGGGTGATGTTGTTCTGTACGGAAAATATTCCGGAACTGAAGTGACCATCGATGGCGAAGATTTCTTAATTATGCGTGAAAGTGATATTTTTGCAATCATCTAATGGACAAGCATTGAAAACAATGAATTTTGGAGGATACAATAATGGCAAAAATTATAGAATTTGATGTAGAGGCACGCGCGAAACTAAAAAAGGGCGTGGATATGCTGTCGAATGCAGTTAAGGTTACACTTGGGCCTAAAGGCCGCAACGTTGTAATCGATAAAAAATTTGGCGCACCAACAGTGACAAAAGATGGTGTTACCGTTGCAAAAGAAATTGAACTGGAAGATCCGTTTGAAAATATGGGCGCCCAAATGGTTAAAGAGGTTGCTTCCAAGACCAGTGATGTTGCCGGTGACGGAACCACAACAGCAACCGTATTGGCGCAGGCAATTTACTCGCAAGGTTTGAAAAATGTGACATCTGGTGCAAATCCAACGGCACTACGACGTGGTATTGATAAAGCTGTTCAGGCTGTTGTCGCTGAAATTAAAAAAATGAGCAGTGATCTTCCTGGAAAAAAGGAAATTGCTCAGGTCGGTGCAATTTCAGCAAATAATGACTCCACAATTGGTAACCTGATTGCGGATGCAATGGATAAAGTTGGCAAAGATGGTGTTATCACTGTCGAAGAGGCTAAAACCACTGAAACAAGTCTGGAAGTAGTAGAAGGTATGCAATTTGATCGCGGATATCTGTCTCCGTATTTTGTTACCAACGCGGAAACGATGGAAGCTGAGATGGACGATCCAATGATTCTTATCCACGATAAGAAGATTTCGGTCATGAAGGATTTGCTTCCTGTCCTCGAAAAAGTTGCCCAAATGGGAAAAGCGCTTCTGATAATTTCGGAAGATATCGAAGGCGAAGCACTGGCAACTTTGGTTGTTAATAAATTGCGTGGTACCATTCGAGTAGCTGCTGTAAAGGCTCCGGGTTTTGGCGATCGTCGTAAAGCTATGTTGGAAGACATTGCCATCCTGACGGGCGGTCGTGTTATTTCCGAAGAAACAGGTTTCAAACTGGAAAATGCAACCACAGCAGATTTGGGAACGGCCAAGCGAGTTGTTATCGATAAAGATAACACAACAATCGTTGAAGGCGCGGGCAAGAGTGAAGACATTAAAGGTCGCATCAGCCAAATTAAGAAACAAATTGAAAACACATCATCTGATTACGATCGTGAAAAATTGCAGGAACGTCTTGCCAAGCTGGCTGGTGGTGTTGCCGTTTTGAATATTGGCGCTGCCACAGAAGTTGAAATGAAAGAAAAGAAAGCCCGCGTTGAAGATGCATTACATGCAACCCGTGCCGCTGTTGAAGAAGGTATCGTTCCGGGTGGCGGAGTTGTATTTATCCGTTCATTGCCCGCTCTGGAAAAACTTGATGTTACCGGCGATGAAAAAATTGGTGTTGATATTGTGAAACGTGCGCTGGAAGAACCGATCCGACAAATTTCTCAGAATGCCGGTTTGGAAGGTTCGATTGTTGTTCAACGCATTAAAGAAGGCACTGGTTCGTTCGGTTTGAATGCTGAAACAGGTGAATTTGAAGACCTGCTAAAAGCTGGTGTAATCGATCCGACCAAAGTTACTCGAATTGCACTTGAAAACGCCGCGTCAATTTCCGGGCTGTTGCTCATGACTGAAGCTACTATTGCTGATAAACCGGAACCGGAAAAACCAATGCCTGCGATGCCTCCAGGTGGTCCGGGCGGAATGTATTAAACTGAAAATAGTGCCCTGACAGATTGTTCTGTCAGGGCTTTCTTTTTTGAGTGCTTTTATTTCCGGAACGTTCATTTTTTTAGTTGACAAAATTGGATTAATTTAATATATTAAATCAACTTTTATTTCTCTTAAATAAAAGTTTTTTTAATTTTTGGGCGTAATGCAACCTGAATCATGAAGTGACAAAACTTGTCTCAATGAAAGCTTTTTGATATATTTTATTTTGTAAGTCACAGTATTGGCTTTAAATACTTGACATGAATTTAGCAACGAATTTCAGGGATGCCCGAGTTTGTGTGTTGTCATAAAATAGCAGGCGAAGACAACGCAATGATTGTGATATGAATAATGCGGGGAATGTATACCTAAGTCTTGGTTCGAATGAGGGCGATAGACTCTTCAATTTATACCGGGCAGTTGAATTAATAAACGCGAACAGGAAAATTCGGGTAACCGCTACATCTTCGATATATGAAACGGAACCGGTTGGCTATATAGAGCAGGCCTGGTTTTTAAACGCAGTTGCGGAAATAGAATCTTCCCTGAACCCGTTTGAAATGCTCAGGTTTGTCAAAAAGATAGAAGAGCGAATGGGTAGGGAACAAACTTTTCGTTGGGGACCACGTGTCATCGATATCGATATTGTCGTGTATGGTTCCGAAATAATTAATGATCCTTCTCTTACTATTCCACATCCGGAAATGCAGCGACGAAAGTTTGTATTAATACCTCTTTGTGAAATAAACCCTCATTTCATCCATCCGATTTTTAATCAAACAGTAAATCGATTGCTGAAGCAATGTCCGGATGATCAAATTGCCTGGTATGCTCCATTTCAACAAAATGAAAATTGAGAAGATCGGTGAACCTAAAATACATCGCTATTGATGGTGTTATCGGAGTCGGTAAAACGACGCTGACAAACATGCTCGCGGAGACTTACACTGGATCGACAGTTTTTGAAATTGTCGAAGAGAATCCCTTTTTAGCTGATTTCTATCGTGATCCCAAGCGCTACGCATTTCAAACACAGTTGTTTTTTTTGTTGAGTCGATATCGGCAACAACAGGAAATGTTGCAACAGGATTTGTTTTCATCAGTATTGGTTGCGGATTATCTTTTCGCTAAAGATAAAATTTTTGCACATTTAACGCTGGAAGACCGTGAACTGGTATTATATGACAAAATTTTGGTATCGCTGGAAAAGGAAATCGTGAAACCGGATCTGGTGATTTATCTGAAATCGTCGCCAGCGCGATTGATGGCCAACATTGCCACACGTGGGCGCTCATTCGAAAAAAACATGTCTGCTGAATACATTGAGTCACTTAATCGATCTTATAACCAGTTTTTTAATGTGTACAAAGAAACACCGTTATTGGTTATTAATGCAACCGAGCTGGATTTCGTTCAAAACACGGATGATTATAATTTTATATTAAAGCAGATTGAAGATTTATCATGCTCCTAAGATTAATATTAATTGGCATAATCGCTTATTGGGGCGCAAAAGCAATAAGAGGCTTGATTTCCCCGTCATCCGAACCTAAGGAGGGAGGAACGCGAAAATCGGGTCATGATGAACCGCTCGATTTATCGAATTATGATATTGAAGATGCGGATTTTGAAGAACTTGATGAGTAAAGGTCATTGAATGAAAGTACATGAACAGCTGGAAATTCAATCCTTTGATCAGTCCCAGATTACTACGAAGCTAAAATTTTATCAAGAAGAACATCGCAGACTTACTGTTCTTTTCAACATCACGCGCAATATTTCCACCGAGTTAAAAATTGATAAGTTGCTTCTCATTCTAATGGATGAAGTAAAAAAGGCGCTGAAAGCTGACCGTTGTACGGTGTTTTTACTGAATCGTGACAAGCTTGAGTTATGGTCGAAGGTCGCTCACGGGGAGCGGGAAATTCGTTTCCCCAGTCATCTGGGAATTGCCGGATATGTCGCGACGACTGGGGATGTATTGAATATCCCGGATGCATACGCTGATCCTCGTTTCAATCGTGAAATCGATAAAAAAACGGGCTATCACACAAAGAATATGCTCACCTTCCCAATGCGCAACAAGCTGGGTGATATAATCGGTGTATTTCAGGTATTAAACAAGTATGAAGGGTCGTTTACACACGATGATGAACAACTGCTCGATGCGATCTCTGTAATTTCTGCGACACAAATTGAAAACGCGCAACTTTACGAGGAGCAGAAAACAACATTCGATAGTTTCATTGAAACCCTGGCCAGTACGATCGACGCACGTGATCCGCTTACAGCAGGTCATTCGCACCGGATTGCGCTATATGCCGATGCCATTGCCGAAGTGATGAATATGAGCCCGCGGAAGCGAGATGTGCTCCGATATGCAGCATTGCTGCACGATTATGGTAAAATCGCCATCCGTGAGGCGGTACTGACCAAGAATGGCCGGTTAACGGTGGAAGAATATGCGCACATTCAGGAGCACCCGGCGTACACCAAAAGTATTTTAGAACGAATTAATTTCCATGGTGATTACAGGTCGATTCCGGTGATCGCCGGCGCGCATCATGAAAAAATTGATGGTACCGGTTATCCTGAGGGAATGAAGGGCGAAGAAATTCCGCTTGAATCTCGTATTCTTGCCGTCGCGGATGTTTTCGATGCATTGACATCGGTGCGCCATTATCGCGACCGAATGGATTTTGAACGTGTGTTGAGTATTCTGGATCGTGATGCCGGGACACATTTTGACACGGATTGTGTGAATGCCTTTAAAAAGCTTAAATTGGATGTATTGATAAAAATTCTTGAATATGATGTCCATCAATTATTGGACCCTAAGGAACTGAAACAAGTTGCAAATTATAACGTGAGACAATTATTGCAGGCGCGGGCGTCGGAAGAGAAGAACGGTGAAGAGAAGATTATTGCAGATATTTTTGAGAAATATTACAATAAAAAGTATTCTCATTAGTTTTATTGTATGGATCGGATGTGCTGTCCTACAGCCATTAACAGCTCAGACACCTCCGGACTCAACTCGTCGAGCAAGAATCGATTCGGTTACCAATACACCATCTGAATTTCATCGGAAATCGTCAGTGGGTGCAGTACTTAGGTCGGTTGTTGTACCTGGATGGGGTCAATTTTATAATCATCGATATATAAAGTCGCTTGCTTTTTTGGGTGGTGAAGCCGGTTTGTTAGCAAGTACCCTTGTATATCATGACAATTATCTGAATAGTTATGATAAATCCTCACAGGATTTTTATATCGCTAACAGAAATCTTTTAGGCGGCTACCTGGCAGGAACAGTGGTTATTTGTCTATTGGATGCCTACTGGGATGCACAAGAATATAATCGCGAACATTTTGCTGGAAATGCTGCAAATAAAAAAATACCGTCCCCAAAGGGAGCAATGATACGGTCAATAATAGTTCCGGGATGGGGACAATTCTACAACGGCAAGCGATTTAAAGCAATGCTGATTTGCGGAATCCAGGTTGGAACGCTTGCACGTTCAGTTGTCTATAATCAGCTTTATCAAAATAGCACGATTGATGAAGATAAAGAATTCTATTTGAATTTGAGAAACCAGTCGACATGGTTTTTAGCCGGTAGCGTTATTTATAGCATGTTGGATGCGTTTGTGGACGCCCAACTTTCGACATTCGATGAAAGTCCAATATTGAGTTTTGATATAAATCCAATAAACACGGCCCGAAGCGTGCGTGTGTCGTTCAGATTTTAGAGAGGAGGAAATACTGTGACACCAATAGAACAGGATCGTGGATCGTGGGGATCGAAAGCTGGTTTTATCATTGCTGCTGCCGGATCGGCAATTGGTTTGGGAAATATCTGGCGATTTCCATATGTTGCCGGCCAGAATGGTGGCGCAGCATTTGTTCTTATTTACATTATTTTTGTTGTGTTGATCGGCCTTCCGGTCATGATCACTGAACTGGCAATCGGAAGACATACAAAAAAAAATCCCTGGGGGGCGTTCGAATTACTATTCCCCAAAAGCGTGTGGCGATTTGTTGGCGGCCTGGGAATCTTTACCGGCATCGGTATCCTGTCATTTTATGCAGTTATTGCCGGTTTTACATTAGGATATTTTTTCAAAATTATCAAAGGCGATTTTAGCAGTATTGCTTCAGGTGATCAGGCAGCGGCAATCTTCACCGCGTTTACGGCAAATCCGTATTTGGCGATCAGTTTGTTAGTAGCATTCATTCTTATCACGGGACTTATTGTTGCTGGCGGTGTATCAGCAGGAATTGAACGCTGGTCGAAAATTCTTATGCCGATTTTATTTGTTCTCCTGATTGTTTTAGCGATTCGCTCCATAACCTTGGAAGGTGCATCAAAAGGGTTAGAGTTCTATCTGAAACCCGATATAAGCAAAATAAATCCAGGCGTGCTGGCGCGTGCGCTTGGGCAGGCGCTTTTCTCGTTAAGTTTGGGAATGGGGGCGATGATCACCTATGGAAGCTATATTTCCCGGAAGGATAATTTGGTGACATCTGCGGCCTCAGTTGTTTTTTTCGATACCATTATCGCGATATTGGCTGGTCTGGTTATGTTCCCGGCATTGTTCGCTATGGGGCTCGATCCTGCTGGCGGTGCAGGATTGGTGTTTGTTGTCCTGCCATCGATATTCGCCAAAATGCCAGGCGGTATCCTGTTCGGAGCGGGTATCTTTTTGTTATTAGCGGTGGCGGCATTAACTTCCACAATCTCATTGTTGGAAGTACCGGTTTCATATTTTGTAGATGAAAAGAAGTGGCCGCGTAAAAAAGCAGTCATCTGGATGTCTGTTGCTGCATTTGTAATGGGATTGCCATCAGCCGTCTCGTTGGGCGCATCGGATGGCCTGTCAAAATTACCGCTTGTGGGTTTTGGATTTCTCGATTTGATGAATGCAATTTTTGGAAATTATTCACTTTCGATTGGGTCATTATTAATCGCCGTATTTGCCGGCTACAAATGGGGGGCAAAAGTAGTAATTGCAGAAATTCAAAAAGAAGGCGTGGCATTTCAATTGAAACATGTGTGGACGTTTCTAATTAGGTTTGTGTGCCCGGTAGCGATTGCCATTATATTCGTTTATATTATTGTGACGGGGAATTATTTTTAGCATGGAATTGTAGCGCAGTTTGAAATTGCTGATGCTATTCTTTTAATACTTTGTTGCTTTTAGCTATTGGGCATTAGCAATTAGCCCAAAAAACACAGTAATTGCCTATCACGGCAAAGCCGCACGTGAAACGTTCCCGCCGATGGCGGGATGAGATGTGAGACGTAAATAATCTGATCTGAGTCTTTATTACATTTGACATTTCACCTTTCACGTTTCACTTTGTCTAACAGGGCTGATTGGCTGCTATTAAAGAATATTTTGCACAAAAATGCCATGTCCAGTTACCATAATATTCTCCAATAAAGTGGACAGACTGGGCAAAAGTTCATTTGTAAAATAATAAGGTTGAATAAAAACCATCCTTAATAATTTGAATAGATTGATAAACAAAATCCATATATTTTGAAAGTCAATTTTTCGGGCGATGAATTAGTGATAGTATTGCTTCGAGTGAGTCTAATACTTTAATATTAATCCTTACCATGTATTATACAACTGTAGATCTGAATCAGGAGTGTCGGTGATGATGACGCGTGAAGAAGCTTATCAATTATCAAAATCAAAATTTTCCAATAAAAATTTATTCAAACATGTATTGGCAGTGGAAGCAGTGATGCGCGAATTGGCGGTCGAATTTAATGAAGATGTTGATGTGTGGGGCTTGACCGGTTTATTGCACGATCTGGATTATGAGGAAACCATGAATGATCCGGATCGGCACACGTTGATTACTGAGGAAATCCTCCGCGATTACGACATAAGTGATGAAATAATCACGGCTATTAAATGTCACAATGATAAAGCGCCTCGGGATAATAATATCGGCAAAGCAATCTATGCCGCCGATCCTGTCACAGGCCTCATTGTTGCCGCAGCATTAATGCATCCTGATAAAAAACTGCAAAGTGTGGATGTTGAATTTGTCATGCGCCGCTTCAATGAAAAGCGTTTTGCCGCCGGCGCCAATCGTGATCAAATAAGAAGTTGTGAGTCTCTGGGATTGTCACTGGAACAGTTTCTTGATATTTCCATTCGGGCAATGCTAGGAATTAGTAAAGAATTGGGTTTGTGATGGGAATGAGAGCATTCATCATCGCCTGTATGTTAATAGCAGGATGCATTCAACCTGTTCAGGCACAGGTGAAAACGACACCGGATACAATAAAATCGTTAGTATTAAAATCAAAGCAAAAAATAAAGCAGTTACCATTTCAAATAAATCAGTCAGATACATGGCATAGTAAAGATAAAGTGGACCATTTGTTAAGTTCTGCGCTGCTGTGTGCGGGAACGCTTTACTGGGCACGCTCGGAGCAGAATTGGTCGCTGAGACGCAGCCGGATTGTTGGTGTAAGTATTCCGCTTGCCATCGGCTTATTGAAGGAATTATGGGATGGATTTCAACCGAATCATGTTGCCAGTTGGAAAGATGTATATGCTGATGTTGCAGGAATTGGTGTGGGATTTGTAATGTTTAACGAATAGGATGTACCATGAATCAACGACAATGTGGACTTGCCCGTGATGACAAGCCACATGAAAAATGTGCGGTGATGGGCGTGTATGGAACACCCAACGCTGCCCGGTACGCATATTACGGACTTTATGCGTTGCAGCACCGGGGTCAGGAAAGTTCGGGGATTGTGTCGTGTGAAGATAAACGTTTCTACAAACATATTGATATGGGATTGGTTCCGGACGTGTTTTCCAATCCCAAAGATCTTGAACGATTGAAAGGTAATTGCGCGGTCGGACATAATCGTTATTCTACGACAGGACAGACACATTTGGTCAATGCACAACCATTGGTCGTTAGCTCTTACATCGGTCCGATGGCAATTGCCCATAACGGTAATTTTGTCAATTCCGGTGAATTGCGTAACCAATTGGAAAAACAAGGCTCACTCTTTCAAACAACGACCGATACGGAAATTGTACTACATCTGATTACAAAATCGAAGCATGAAAAAATAATCGATAAAATAAAGGATGCGTTTGCTACAGTAAAGGGCGCTTATTCCATTGTGCTGCTTATTGATGGGAAGCTTTATGCTGTGCGTGATCCTAATGGTGTACGGCCCTTGTGCATAGGTAAAAAAGGCGAGACGACAATTGTTGCGTCTGAATCGTGCGCATTGGATATTATTGAAGCCGAATACCTGCGACAGGTGGAACCTGGTGAAATTATCGAGATTGATGACCAGGGAATTCATTCCTATCGATTGGACGAAACAGCCGAGCGGTCAGCTTGTATTTTTGAATTCATTTACTTTTCGCGACCGGATAGCCGGATTTTTGGGGAAAAAGTCGATAAAGCGCGTCGTCGTTTGGGCAAAGCACTGGCTGTCGAAGGCGAAGTGGAAGCAGATATTGTTATTTCCGTACCGGACTCCAGCAACACAGCCGCATTGGGCTATGCACAGGCATCCGGAATTAAATTTGAAATCGGGCTGATTCGTAACCACTATATTGGTCGGACATTTATTCATCCGGATCAGTCGATGCGTGATTTTAATGTTCGGATAAAGTTCAACACAGTCAAAGGGGTGCTGAAAGACAAACGCGTCATTCTTGTCGAAGATTCGATTGTTAGGGGCACCACATTACGCAAACTGGCCCGGCTTATCCGTGATGCCGGGGCAAAAGAAATCCATGTGCGCGTAAGCTCGCCGCCAATTCGGTTTCCATGCTTCTATGGCATGGATTTCCCAACGAAGGAAGAATTGATTGCTGACAAATTAGATGTCGACCAAATACGCGATTATCTTGGTGTTGACAGTTTAAAATATCTGAGTATTGATGGACTTCTCAATTCGGTTCCTCATGAACGAGGTGGTTATTGTACGGCTTGTTTTAGTGGTAAATATCCAATAAAATTCGATGATCAATTTAAAAAATTTCAACTCGACAATGGAATTGTGACGGAATAAACCCACATGACCCAAACTTTCCTTCGTTTGATGGATTATTTTTTTGTTCTTCGGCCAACATTGTTTTTTCCGGTGTGGACGGTGTTCATGGCGAATTATTATGCCGGCTCACGCAGCAATGGCATTATTTCGCAACCTGTAGGTTTATGGATATCAGTCATTCTTATGACAATGATGATGGGTGCGTCGTATATCGTCAATCAAATTGCAGATATTGAATCCGATAAAAAAAACCAGAAATTATTTATTATTGCGGATGGATATATTTCTGTCCGCAATGCAGTTACTGAGCTGCTTATTCTTGCTTTAATTCCATTTGCACTGACTTTTTCTTTCGGACTGAAGTTAGGTACTAGTTATTTAATCGCATTTGTGACAACCGGAATCTTCTATAATATTAAGCCGTTCAGTTGGAAAGATCGCCCGTATATGGGGATTGTCGCTCATTTTTTGGGTGGTTGTAGTGTCGCTGCCGCCGGTTGGCTCGCAACCGGTGCGGAAGGTTGGGGATTTATAAGTCAATCGATACCTTATGGATGCGGATTGATTACAGTCTATTTCCTGACAGTACTGCCAGATTTAAAAGGCGATGCCGCTGCGAATAAAATTACATTCGGAGTTAAGTATGGCATTCCGCTTTCAACCAAGCTGGCGCTTGTTGCGGAAATTGCCACGGGCTTAACTGCGTGGTGGGTATCCGATTACGTCATGTGCATTCCCGCAGCGCTGGTTTTACCATTATATGTAATTGCAGCGGTTCGAAATGAAATACCGGATATTATCCGGGCTACGAAATATACGATTCTGTTTACAGCCCTGGCTGTATGCGTGGTTTATCCAATTTATTTCGCCGTACTGTTCGTGACCTATTTCTTTTCCAAATGGTATTACCGGCAACGTTTTAATTTGGAATATCCGAACATGGCAGCGTGAAATTTTGCTTTAGTATCTGGGAAGTTTTTCCTGCCATATTTCCACCGCGGCGGATTTTCAATCCGCCTATAAAGATAACGGATTTTCAATTGGCAGAAAATTTATACATAAAACTTATTCAACCACAGAATACACGGACGGATACTGAAAAAGTAGGGCCATCTTTTTTATTTCCGTGTTTTGCTGTATATTCCGTGGTTTTATGACTTTTGGTTCTGAATTACCAGGTTGGGGAATATGCAGTAATATCATTGCTGCTGGTGAAACCGAGTTTTAATCAAAGTGTTTGAAAAAAATGAAAATTTCTTCAAAATATAAAAAGGCCTTGAAAAAGGATATCGTTAATTGTTTGATTACCGAACAGGAAATAATAAAAATTGTTGTTTTCGGTTCATTTGTAAATTCTGATTCACCTGATGATATTGATGTGGCTATTTATCAGGACAGTAATGATTCATATCTGAAACTGGCAATGAAATACCGCAAACTGATCCGATCTATTTCACAAAAAATCCCAATTGACATCATTCCGTTGAAGGCAAATGTTCATGATAATATATTTCTCTCAGAAATTGAAGCTGGAGAAATAATTTATGAAAGATGAAACAAAGCTATGGATAACATATGCCAGAGAAAATTTGGATTCAGCTATCGTTCTTTTAAGAAGCAAATTGTTTAATCCATGCTTACAAAATGTTCAACAATGTGCTGAAAAAGCATTAAAAGCATTGCTGATTGAATTTTCGATTAAATTTAAAAAAACACATAGCATTTCGGAACTAAAGAGTATTTTAAATCAGAATCAAATTGATATTGAGTTATCTGATGAAGAATGTGAATTTTTAGATTCCATATATTTACCATCCAAATATCCGATAGGCAGTGTGCTCCCTGAATTTGAGCCGGATATAGATATTTGCAATTACGGCCTCAAAGTAAGCACACACATATTTGAAATTGTGTGTAATAAATTAAAATGCAAAATTTAAGTTTTTGCATTTTAACTCAACTGTTTTTGACTGTATCCGATCCGTGGAGGAATAAATGATTCAAATAGATAAATATAAATGCGATTTTTGCGGGACGTGTGTTTCAGTATGCCCGCACGATGCGATTGAATTGAGTGAAACAACTCTGGAAATCGACCCGGTAACATGTACCGAATGCATGAATTGTGTGAAAGCCTGTCCATTGCACGTCTTGTCGGAGGAACCTGTACATGCAGAATAAATACGATGTGATTGTTGTCGGAGCCGGACCGGCAGGCTCAACCGCGGCACGTGTTGCCGCGCAAAAAGGCTGTTCCGTACTTATGCTTGAGAAGGACCGGGAAGTCGGTATGCCGGTTCGTTGTGGCGAGGCAGTCGGTGAAAAGGGCATAAAAAAAGTGCTTAATTTGCAGGATCGCTGGATCGCCAACAAAATCGATGCAGTACGTCTGATCGCGCCCAATGGTGATGTTGTGAACGTTGCGCACAATGAAATCGGTTATGTGCTGCATCGTAAGATATTCGATTATGATTTGGCGATGATGGCCGCAGATGCCGGTGTTCATGTCGTAACAAAGGCTTACGTTTATGGCCTCGTCATTGAAGACGGTGTTGTGAAAGGCGTTAAAGTAAAGCATCTCGGTAAAGAATATACCTTGCATGCCAAAATAGTGATTGGTGCAGATGGCGTGGAATCCCGAGTAGGCCGCTGGGCAGGCTTGAAGACGCATGTCCGGATGAAAGATATTGAAAGTTGTGCACAAGTCACGGTCGGAAATATTAGCGTTGATCGCCGTTATTGTGATTTCTATTTCTCCGATGACATTGCCCCCGGCGGTTATTTGTGGGTGTTCCCTAAGGGGCCAAACGCTGCGAATATTGGTTTGGGAATTGCCGGACATAAGGTTAATTCCAAGGCAGCAATTGATTATCTGAATGAATTTATCGACAAAAAATTTCCCAATGCGGCCAAGCTAATTACGGTTGCTGGTGGTGTACCGTGTGCACCTTATATGGATAATATTTTTGCATCCGGTTTAATGCTGGTCGGTGACGCAGCCCATCAGGCAAATCCGATTTCCGGCGGTGGAATTATACAGGCAATTTTGGCAGCGGAAATCGCTGGCGAAGAAGCGGCAGCCGCGATTAAGGAGAGCGATGTTTCAGAAAAACGGTTGGCACAGTACGAAAAACGTTGGTTCGAAAAAGGCGGCCAAAACCATATTCGTGCGTATCGTCTGAAAGAGGTTGCTTACAAATTAACTGATGAAGACCTGAACAAGACGGCAGAGAAAATCAACAAAGTTCGTCCGGAAAAACGTACGATTATTTCGATTTTTAAAGTTGCTCTATTCAATCATCCCAAATATATTCCGGACATATTGAAAGTCTTTATGCCGGCGAAAGGCAGTTCATCGTAAAACCACAAGGTGACAAAGTTGCAGGATGTGAGTCGTTGCCTGGATTAAATGAGGGGTTTATGGTAGCGTACATCAGTAATGTTGCAGTACTTATCACTTCGGCTGTAACAATAGCATTTCTTGTTATTGACAGAAAGATTCTGTACCTTTTCAAGTCAAAAAACGCGACATCGCCGTTAACGGCAATTACATTTAAAAAGTATAGCCGATTAATCAATTGGCGGCTCAGGCGAATGGCTGGTAGAGGATTTTTGTTTACCACTGAATTGAATTATTGGTATTTGGATCAGTACAAATTCAACCTGGTTCAGCGAAAACGCCGCCAGCGTATGCTTGTGCTGCTCCCAATTGTGGTGATTGTGATGGCGGGTGTTTATTATTTTATGAAATAATATGCACAAAATTTCCTAACAATATTGATGTTAATCATTTATCTGAATAGAAACTTTTGAAAAAAATTATTGAAATTCAATCCAAATTAATCTATTCAATTGTAAAAATGATTAAAATTTTAAGCTAAAACAAACCATATGAATTTTGAAAGAGGATCTACACAAAAAGCTCGTAAGTTAGCAGATGAATGGCTATTGAAGAACCTACATTCTTTAAAAGACAAAATATCGTTAGGTCTTCCCGAGTATGATGATCGTCTTAAAAAATGGCGAATCGCTTTGCATTCACAAAATGGTAATCATTTATATATTGGAGAAATTTTAATAAACGAAAACATACAGAACGTAATTGAATCGACTGAAATTGATCTGATTAAGAGAAGAATTGGGAAATATCAATCAGAAAAAAAAACAGAAACGACATCTCATAAAAAATTATTTTACCCGGCAGCAATTCCAAATAAAGTAATATTGGGTAATTGTATTGATGTTCTTTGTGAATTTCCTCCTGACACAGCTCAGTTAGTCTTTACATCACCTCCATATTACAATGCAAAACCAGAATATTCTGAATATGTCGATTATCAGGAATATTTGGATTTTATGCGAAAAGTAATTGTGCGGGTACATTCAATTTTATCTGAAGGTCGTTTTTTTGTTATTAATATATCTCCTGTTTTAGTTAGAAGAACTTCACGTTCAACCTCAAGTAAGAGAATTCCAATTCCATTTGATCTTCATAGGATTTTTGATAGCGTTGGTTTTGAATTTATTGATGATATAATCTGGGTTAAACCTGAGGGCGCGGGATGGAATTTGGGAAGGGGACGTCGCTTCAAAGCAGATCGTCAACCGTTACACTACAAGCCTGTCCCTGTTACAGAATATATTCTTGTATATCGAAAACGGACAGATAAATTAATAGACTGGAATTTAAGAAAACACCATGATCCGACATTAATTGAAGAATCGAAAATTATAGGAGAATATGATGTTACAAATATCTGGAATATTCATCCATCCAGCTCAAAAATTCATCCTGCAGTGTTTCCTGAAGAATTAGCTGTGAAAGTAATAAAGTATTATTCATTCAAAGATGATATGGTATTGGATCCATTTGCCGGAACCGGTACAGTTGGGCGAGTTGCTTACAGTCTTGAGCGGCGGTTTATGTTGATTGAAAATGATTCAAAATATTTTAAACATATGAAACAAACTCTTAGCATAATCCCTATTACCACTCGTATTGATTTTGATATTCATGAAAAATTCAGAAAGGAACCCGATGAATTTTAATTACAGACTTGATGAATATCGAAGCTGGCTCGAGCAAAATGTAACTTTAAGTGACCCATTTTCGATTGTTGCGTTGAAAAAATTGACTCATCATTTATTAATGGGGAAAAATTATCGTTTATTAACGGAAGCTAATACTAGGGGGCGACTCTTTAGTACATATTTATGGTTATCAGAAATACAGAAAGAAGCAAAAAAGAAATTTGGTGATAACTGGTTACAATCATTGTTTGATGAAACATTTAATCTGAGCAGGCCAAGGGAGTTAAAGGATCTTCTTTTTTTAGATTATGGGAATTACAAATAAAACGGCGATCAATCTCGGATTAAAAAAGGATGATTATCCTGAATTTTTTCAGGAAACGATTGCATACTTTAATGAATTGTTTAGTCATATTGATCGAAAAGATTTTCTTGATGATGCGTGGTTACTACTAATGGCTGGTTCAGCGACCTTGAATATTCGAGGTTCATTAAAATCCAAAATCGGCAAGCAATTTGAGCAAGTGTTTATTCGCAGTTTGCTGACAATTTTAGGATTTAGGGAGAATGAGAATTTTTAGATGAATATAGAACGTGATTTGGAGGTTGATAGAGAAGCTGATGCTGAAGTTGAATCCAGAAGGGGAAGACTACGGATAGAGGTAGGATTGATTGCTTCAGGAAATCAGGAAGTAATTGAAGATAAAATTAGTCGGGTTGGAAGAAATGGAATTATTCTGTTTGACATTCTTGGATCGAGAACTCGCGTATATCAAACGGCTGAAAATAATGGTGTAAAATAAGTACAGATTAGAAATTGCAATCCATTGCTCGATGTGCATAGACATTTGAGTCCATTAGTAAATATTCAATTAAATGAAGTTCCAGTTACTTCAAATGAGCTAAAGGAAGCAATTGATGCGTTGCCTAATGAAATTTTTATGATACAATCAATTAAATATGGTCATTTTTAGAAAAATGTGGAACAATATGTAGGAAGGAAGCATACGTGAATTCTGTTTTTGGAAAACTGAAAGCCGGGCTGTCACGCACACGATCCGGCGTTGTGGATAAGATGGATGATGTCGTTAAAGCGCATAATGAAGTTAATGAAGATTTATGGGATGAATTGGAAGAAATTTTAATTTCCGGGGATATCGGTGTCAACGTCTCGATGAAACTGATTGAAGATGTGCGGGCGAAAATTGAAGATCTCGGCATTCGCAAAACCAGCAATATTTTGAATTTCATGAAATCGGCTGTTAAAAGAGTTGTGATGAACGGTGAGACAGATCGTGATATTTTTGATATTCCGGAATCAGTCCAGTTGCCGTACGTCATCATAGTGGTTGGTGTTAACGGAACCGGCAAAACGACTTCAATTGGCAAACTGGCACATCAGTTCAGGCTTCAAAATAAAAAAGTACTATTGGCTGCAGCAGATACATTCCGGGCAGCGGCTTCTGAGCAGTTGGAAATTTGGGCGAAACGTAGTAATGTGGATATCATTACAAACATGCCCGGCACAGATCCGGCATCAGTCGCGTACGATTCATTGCAAGCAGCCATTAGCAGGCAGGTAGATGTCCTGATCATCGATACGGCAGGGCGTCTTCATACCAAAGCTAACTTAATGGAAGAATTGAAGAAGGTCGACCGTGTATTAAAAAAACTGCGCCCGGATGTACCGCACGAAACATTGCTGGTGATGGACGCCACAACCGGACAGAACGGCTTGAGTCAAGCCCGCCAATTTATGCAGGCGGTTGGCGTTACCGGCATTGTACTGACAAAATTGGATGGCACTGCAAAAGGCGGTGTGGTGCTTTCCATTCGGGATGAATTAGATGTGCCAGTACGGCTCATCGGCGTTGGTGAGCAGATGGAAGATTTACAGCCGTTTCACCCTGAAGAGTTTGTTGAGGCGATGTTTCAATGAACGTATGTATGATCACACTCGGTTGTCCGAAAAATATTGTTGATTCGGAAACTCTATTGGGACATTTTCAGATAGATACATCGTTTAAGGTTGTAGAAAGCGCCAATGAAGCGGACGTAATAATCATCAACACTTGTGCGTTTTTGTTGAGCGCCCGTGAGGAAGCAATCGATACGATTTTGCAAGCTGCCGAGCTTAAGAAAACCGGACAGTGTAAATATGTGTTTGTGGTTGGTTGTTTGCCGCAGAAATATAAAAAAGAGTTGGAAGTTGAAATTCCGGAAGTCGATGGCTTTTTCGATCAACTTGATTTTGGGCTGGTGGCAAAAGCAATTGCTTCAAAATTGAATACAAATATTAGTAATGAGTTTCATCGCCGATTGTCAACCCCATCCCATTACGCCTATTTAAAAATTGCTGATGGATGCGACAATCGCTGCAGCTACTGCACGATTCCGTCGATTAAGGGGGGATTTCATAGCCGGAATATGCAACAGCTAATTGCCGAAGCAAACGGACTGGTCATTGGCGGCGTCAAAGAACTAGTGCTTATTGCACAAGATACGACTAATTATGGAACGGATTTACATCCACAAACGTCGCTTTACAACTTAATGTCCGAGCTGATAACGTTACCATCGCTTGAATGGCTGCGGTTAATGTATACACATCCGTTAAATTGGGATGAGCGACTTATCGCTTTAGTCCGGGACTCACGGTCTGTTTGCCGCTATCTGGAGATGCCGATTCAACATGCATCCGATTCAATCTTAAAACGCATGGGACGCCGGGTTACAAATTATTCCATGCGCACTTTGTTTGATTCGTTACGAAACCAGGTGCCGAACATCACATTGCGTACAACAGCGATTGTTGGCTTTCCCGGCGAAACACGGCAGGATTTTGAAACGCTGGTCGAATTCGTCAATGCTGTGGAATTTGAACGGTTGGGAATTTTTACCTATTCTCCGGAAGACGATACACCGGCATTTCAATTTGAAGATCAAATTGACGATGAGGAAAAGGAAGATCGTTTTCAGGAACTGCTTGAAGTTCAAAAGTCGATTGCCGAGCGTTATCACAAACAGCGTATCGGCGGAATTGAACGGGTGATCATCGATGAATATGATGATGAACGGAGTTGCTATTTGGCGCGTTCGGAAGGAGAAAGCCCGGATGTCGATCCACAAATTTTAATCGACGAGCCGGTGAATATCGGCGAATTTTATACCGTCCGAATTACGGATGCTGATGCGTACGAATTATTTGGCTCGCTCGAACACATTGAATCTCAAGGAGATTAACGTTCCCCGGAAACGGGGAGGAGGAAATCATGAAAGCACTGTCTGTTATATTGCTTGTCATGCTGATCATCACACAAGGGCTACTCGCACAAGAAGAAATGGGACGATATCGTAACGAAGATGTCCCCGAATTTTATTACGATATTATTAATGTTGCATCCAGCGAAACTGGGAAATCCCGTATTAATTTGTACTTTGAAATACCATACGATGAATTGCAATTTGTACGGACAGATAGCAGTTATATTGCAAAGTATGAACTAACCGTTGTCGTTTATGATAAGGACGGTGAACAGGTGGATGGAAAAATTTGGGAAGAGGCAATTGAGGTAACCAATTATTCATTGACCAATTCCCGTAAAAACTATAGCCTGACCAATACATTTTTTCATCTTGATCCCGATGATATTCGTGTTTCCATTGGCCTGATGGATTTGGATACCCAGAAAACAGGATTCCGAAAAACCCGCCTTGATCTTCGCGACTTTTCCGATCAAAAGTTTGCTGTGAGCGATGTTACGTTCACAGATCAGCTAGAAATTGATTCGCTCGGGATAAAAAGTATTCATCCACAAGTAGCCGATTATATCCGGGCAACCGGTTCTCAGCTCTTCTGTTATTTTGAAATATACAGCACGGATACAAAAAAAAATCAGGCGTTTGATATATCGTATACCCTTACCGATTCAAAAAAACATGAAGTGTTGAAAGAATCATATCTCCGCCGGCGAGATAGCAGCCGTACGATGGAATATTTTGCCATTGATCGCAGCGTGTTAACCCATGGTCGGTATACTTTGGAAGTGGACGTCAAGCAGGGACGTCGGGAAGATAAGGTCAAGAAAGCGTTTATCCTGCGTTGGGCAGGTGCGCCATCGACGGTATCGGATTTGACGTTGGCAATTCAACAGCTCAGATACATTGCCAAAAATTCTGAATTAAAAGAATTGATGAAAGCCCCGGAAGATGAAAAATTGGATAACTTCAAGGAATTCTGGCAAAAACGCGATCCTTCGCCGGGGACGGAAAAAAATGAGTTAATGAATGAATATTATCGTCGCATTGAATACGCCAACGAAAATTTTTCGGGTTTTCGTGAAGGCTGGATATCAGACATGGGGATGATATATATTATTTTTGGCCCACCAAGTGATATTGAGCGGCACCCGTTTGAGCGTGAATATAAACCCTATGAAATTTGGTACTATTATCATATTAATCGTCAATTTGTTTTCGTTGATGAGAGTGGATTTGGAGACTATCGGTTGAGTAATCCGTATAATTGGCGTAATTGGCAGGATGGTATTTATTATTAGATGTTAAACGTTTTATTTCAATCGAATAAATTTGTACATTTAATTTCGATTATTCAATAATTATGCTGTTAGCTATTGGCCTTCAGCTATTAAAAAGCATGTGACTTGAAAAATACGCGCTTACAATATACTCAAAACGGTCACTAATTGAACATTCAATTTTTGCAATTATGGAGTGAAGTGACTGTGTCACTTGAAACAGCGACGCAGTCGCTGTACTCCAAAATGTTCAATTTATGCCCATTGTAAGTATAACTATCTTATGTAAAATCGAATTATATACACTAACTCATTTGTGTAAATTAAAATCTAAAGATTAATGGACCGAATTAAACCGCCACGATTAAAACCCGGTGATACCATCGGCGTTGTTTCACCCGCCAGTCGGCCCGGTGAAATCCGTATGCTTCGTAAAGGTGTGAAGTATCTGGAATCGTTGGGCTATCATGTGAAGCTCGGTCCGCATGTGCTCAACCAGCGTGGTTATCTTGCCGGTGAAGATAAACGTCGGATTGCCGATTTGCACAGTATGTTTGGCGATCCGGAAGTCAATGCTATTTTTTGCAGTCGAGGCGGGTACGGATCGCCGCGGTTATTGCATCAACTCGATTATGATTTAATTCGGAATAATCCCAAAATTTTTATTGGATACAGCGATATTACCGCGCTGAACATGGCGTTTTTTAAACAGGCGGGACTTGTTAATTTTTCCGGACCAATGGTTGCCGTGGAATGCGGCCGGGGAATTGAGCCATTTACGGAAAAATCGTTATGGCACATGCTCGCTTCTGGCGACTCAATTACTAAAATTGTCAATCCCGAAGGTGAAAAAATCAAAATTGTAAATTCCGGTAAAGCCTCGGGATTGTTGATGCCGGTGTGTTTTTCTGTGTTGCACGGCATTTTGGGCACACCCTATGTGCCCGATTTTACTGGCACAATATTGGTATTGGAAGACATCAATGAAGAACCGTACCGGCTGGATCGTTATTTTTCAAGCTTGAAGGCTTCGGGTATTTTAGACAAGCTGGCGGCTTTGGTGCTCGGCCAATTTATCGATTGTGAATCGCACGATGCGGACAAGCCATCATTGACGGTTCATAATGTATTGAAAGATTATCTGGCTGAATTGTCGATTCCGGTACTTTCCGGGCTGGCTTATGGGCATGGCGCCGTTAAAATGACAATGCCCATCGGGATTCGGGCGGAAATTGATACAAGACGACGATTATTTTCAATTGTGGAATCAACCGTGAAAGGAACGTAATGGCAGATTTGGTGCTTGGTGTGTTGGCGTCGGGACGTGGATCGAATTTTGATGCGATTCTGAATAATATAAAAAATGGTACATTGAATGCCCGAATCGGTGTGGTTATTTCCAATAATAAATCGGCAGGCGCTCTGGATATTGCAAGAGAGAATAGTATACCGGCAATCCATTTAGCATCGGCCCAATTTGATGATAAAAGCAAATTCGCCGATACCATGCTGGATACCTTCAAAAAGTATGACGTGAATTTTGTTGTTCTCGCTGGCTATATGAAGATGATTCCAGTAAAAGTTGTTCAGGCGTTTAAGCATCGAATGCTGAACATCCATCCGGCACTGTTACCATCATTCGGCGGAAAAGGATTTTACGGACACAACGTTCATGAAGCAGTTCTGGCGTACGGCTGCAAAGTTTCCGGCGCAACGGTGCATCTTGTTGACGAAGAATATGATACCGGCGCTCCTGTGATCCAGCGAACTGTTCCGGTGCTTGATGATGACACCCCGGAGACGCTGGCAGCGCGGGTGCTTGTTGTTGAACATCAGATATTCTCTGAAGCATTGCAATTGTTTGCCACGGATCGGATTGAGATTCACGGCAGGCACGTTAGGATTAAGCCATAGCGCGCTAAAGCGCGTGTGAGACGTCAGACGTGAGAAGTGAGACGATGTCTCATATTTCATGGCTCGGGTTTCATGTTGTTTATCCGGGATGATTGAACATTGTGTTGTAATTTTTTATATTAAAATGCTAAAGTTCATAATAATACTTTAACAGGATTCATGGTGAAACGATTTCTTAATGTTGGTCTTTGGTTTTTTTGTTTCGTTGCAATTGGTTATTCCCAAAACAGCTATGAACTAGTTGACATCACGACTTTGGATTCGACAATTCTTGTCGATATTAAATATGCTACCTCTGACAATTTCATGGGGGAAGTATTATATACAGCTAATATTTGCTTGCTCCGACGCCCGGTTGCCGAACGTTTGGTACTGGTTCAGAAGCATCTGCGTAACCAGGGTTACGGTCTAAAAATTTGGGATGGTTATCGCCCGCTTTCGGTTCAAAAAAAAATGTGGGAAAAAGTTCCCGATCCCGGTTTCGTGGCGGATCCGCGCTATGGCTCTAACCATAATCGTGGCGCTGCGGTTGATGTGACATTGGTCGATATAAATGGCCGGGACCTGGAAATGCCAACAGGTTTTGATGACTTTAGTGAAAAGGCGCGCAGTGACTATCCGGATGTTTCGGTGACTGCACAACAACATCGATTTATATTGCAGCAAGCAATGACGGCCTATGGTTTTCAAACAATTAATTCTGAATGGTGGCATTTTAATGATAAAGATATGAAGGCATATCCGGTACTGGATGTGCCGCTGGAACAATTTATTGAGGGAAGGAAGCAGTAATTCATGACACACATCAAACGCGCGTTGATTAGCGTATCGGATAAAACGAATATTATACCATTTGCTAAAAAATTAAAAGAATTTGGGGTTGAATTAATTTCCACTGGCGGGACTGCAAAATTGTTAATGGAGCAGGGAGTTGAATGCCGACAAGTTGATGATGTTACCGGTTTTCCGGAAATGATGGATGGACGATTAAAAACATTGCATCCGAAGATTCATGGTGGTATATTGGCAAAGCGGGACAATCCTGAACATCTCACGCAGATTGAAAAACAGGGCATTGGGCTGATTGATATGATAGTCGTTAATCTGTACCCGTTTGAGGCGACAATTGCCAAGCCGGATGTCACACTGAATATGGCGATTGAAAATATCGATATTGGCGGACCTACAATGATTCGCGCAGCAGCAAAAAATTATAAAGATGTTGCGGTTGTGACCGATCCTCAACAATATGATATGATTATTAATATCATGTCAGAAAATAACGGAGCAATTACACGCGATGTTCTGTTCCATTTGGCGATTGAGGCATTTGCACTGACGAACCGTTATGATGGGTTGATTGCTGCGCATCTCAGTAACGTAGAAAGCAAAGCGACATTTCCGGATAAATTAAGTGTATCGTTTGAAAAAGTTCAGGAATTGCGCTACGGTGAGAATCCGCATCAGCAGGCAGCGTTTTATACGACGGCTGGAAAGCCGCGAACGGGCATTGCCGGCGCCACACAATTACATGGAAAGGAATTATCGTATAACAATATCATGGATCTTGATGGCGTTTTACGCATGGTGCTTTCATTTCAAGAACCGGCCTGTGTGATTGTCAAACACAGCAATCCCTGTGGAGCAGCAGTTGGCGACAATATTCACAAAGCGTTCACAAAAGCATTTGCAACTGACTCCGTATCAGCGTATGGCGGCATTTTTGCATTCAACCGAACGGTGGAGCTTCCATTAGCTGAAGAATTATCTAAAATATTTATAGAAGTCATTGTCGCACCGGAATTTTCATTAGAAGCGTTGGAACTTCTCCGCAAAAAGAAGAATGTGCGGCTATTAACATTGCCGTTTGAGCAACAAAATATTCGCAGTGGTATGGTGATAAAAGATGTGCTTGGTGGTATATTGGTTCAGGAACAGGACGGATTTGGAATCGATGATTGCGAACTGAAGGTTGTCACCAACCGTCAGCCGGCGGAAAAAGAATGGGCGGGATTAAAATTTGGCTGGAAAGTTGTGAAGTGGGTGAAATCTAACGCGATTGTTTTTACCACGCATGATCGAACGATCGGGATTGGCGCCGGGCAGATGTCCCGTGTGGATTCCGTGATTCTGGCCGGGGATAAAGCCAAACGCGCCGGACTTTCACTGGAAGGCACAATCATGGCTTCAGATGCATTCTTCCCGTTTCGTGATGGTATAGACAGTGCAGCCGCCGTGGGCGTGACAGCGATTATTCAGCCGGGCGGCTCCGTACGTGATGAAGACGTTATAACAGCGGCAAATGAACATAATATTGCAATGGTATTTACGGGTATGAGGCACTTCAGGCACTAACAGAAAAGTTGTTGAACTTGTAACGATGGGATTGTGGAATGTCTATGTCAATGTTTAAAAATTATTTCGTGAGTGATATTGCCATTGATCTGGGCACAGCAAATACGCTTGTGTTTGTCAAAGGCAAAGGGATTCTGGTAAATGAACCATCGGTTGTGGCAATTCAGAAATCGAACCAGGAAATTGTTGCATATGGAGCGGAAGCGAAGGAAATGCTTGGCCGAACTCCCGGTGAAATTTTGACAGTACGTCCGCTGAAAGACGGCGTTATCGCCGATTTCGAACTGGCGGAACGGATGATGCGCCATTTCATCCGCAAAGTTAAAGTTAGCCGTTTGGTTCGCCCACGAATTGTGGTGGCAATTCCTTCCGGTATTACCGATGTTGAAAAACGTGCTGTGCGTGATTCCGCCGAACATGTCGGCGCCCGTGAAGTCTATTTAATCTCCGAGCCAATGGCTGCATCGATTGGCGTTGGCCTTCCGATCAATGAACCGGTCGGAAGTATGATTATTGATATCGGTGGCGGCACGACGGAAATTGCAGTGATTGCGCTTTCCGGCATTGTTAATGACACATCCATCCGGATTGCCGGCGATGAAATGACCGAATCGATCATTCAATATTTCAAGCGAAAATATAATTTGCTAATCGGTGAAAACACGGCTGAAATGATAAAATGCACAATCGGATCCGCCGGTCCGGTCGTGGATAAAGCATCCATGACAGTGAAGGGTCGCGATCTTGTAGCCGGTGTCCCCAAAACCATTGAAATCACCGCCGAAGAAGTGCAGGAAGCTTTATCCGAATCGATTGACGCCATTGTTGAAGCGGTGAAACTCTGTCTCGAACAAACACCACCGGAATTAGCAGCGGATATTCTCGATCGTGGAATTATTCTTACCGGTGGCGGTTCGATGCTAAAGGGTCTGGATGAACGTTTGCGTCGGGAAACCAGTTTACCGATCGTCATCAGTGATGATCCGTTAACATGTGTCGTACGTGGCGCCGGAAAAATTTTGGATGATTTGGAAGGGTACCAAAAAGTACTATTTAAAACACGACGAGAATATCAATCTTAATTATGAATCGATACATTACGAATATCAGAGAGTATGGCATTCTACTCGGCTGTATTCTGATTTCTCTTATTTTGTTGTTTTCCAAAAGCACTCCGCAGCTTGAAGCCATCAAGGCAAAGACGCTGAAGATGGCCGGAGTATTTCATTCGTTGAATAATTCGTTATCCCGTCATGCGCATGTAGAAAAAACAAATCAGTTTTTACGGGAACAGAATACACGGCTGGCGCTTGAGAACAGCCGGATGCGTGCAGCAGTTCTGGAAAACGAACGGCTACGCAAACTAATTGATTTTAAAACTGACTATCCGTCAAAATTGATCGCCGCCCGGATAATAGGCGGAAGTACAACCGGAGTAATCAATTATATCTTGTTGGAATCAGGAGAAAATGATGGTATCCGCCGGGATATGCCGATTGTATTACCCGATGGATTGGTTGGAAAAATTATACGCGTAAGCCCTACCCACTCGATGGGGCATATGTTGTTCGATCAGAATTTTCGTGTGAGCGCTAAAGTACAACGCAGTAGTATTAAGGGAATAATCAGTTGGCAGGGGGGGCAAACGTGCATTCTTAACGAAGTGCCCAACCGTTCCGATGTCAAGCCCGGTGATCGGGTTGTGACGTCAGGATATAGCCAGATTTTCCCGGAAGGAATTTATATAGGAACTGTTGAAAAAGCTGAAAATACAAAACGATCGTTATCGATGATCATTACAGTCCGCCCGGAAATTGACTTCGACCGTCTGGAAGAGGTTTTGATAATTGCCGACCGTCAGCCATCCATTACCAATTTAGACCAATGAAATTCATCAAGTACGCGACAATATTTCTGCTCACCTATCTGATTGAAGCCAATTTTATCGATTTTATTTCCATTAAAGGCGTTATCCCCGATGTGACACTGGTATTTTTAATTTTTCTGAGTCTACGGGAAAGTCAAGCTGCAGCGACGGTCACCGGATTTCTAGTAGGACTTTTCACCGATCTGTTTACGTTTGGTGTGCTCGGGCTGTCATCGTTATCAAATTCGATTTCATGTTTTTTAACATCATATTTTAAACGCCCGAAAGGCGCGATTTCCATCTGGCAACTGGCAATCATAGTTTTTGTTATTACGATTATTCATGACCGGATTTTCCAGTTTATCTTTTTGTTAGGCACCAATCAACATTTTTTCCGATCGTTTATTTATTTTACGATTCCAAAAGCATTATACACGACTACAATTGCTTTAATAGTTAACTTGATATTCCAACGCATGATTTGGCAACAAAGTGATTTTTAAAAACGTTTCATTCACTTTTACGAAACCAACAAAACTTCCATCGCCGCTGATAATGCTTTTTGAACTTTTCACGGACAATAACAATTATTCAATAGTAGCGATTTTTTACATACAGGGGAAGAGTGGCAGAGTGCACGTAACAGGGTGAGTTTTCTCTGTTTCCCGTAGTCGACATCTGAATTCGCTCAACTGAAAACATAGTCATAAAAAATTCCATCAATAAGATATGAACGCTTCACAACTTCAAAATCGGTACCGCATTTTTGTAATCGGCATTAGTGTTGCTTTTTTTGTGCTTCTATGTCGATTTTTTTATTTGCAAATATATCAGCGGGCACGTTATTTCCAGGAATCCGAACGGAATCGTATTCAGAAAATCGTACTGCAACCGACACGTGGCATTATGTACGATCGCAATGGTGTTGTGCTCGTCGATAATCGTCCGTCCTACTCTGTCTATGCAATCCCCTTCGAAACAAAAAAAGCTGATTCGGTGTTTGAATTAACGGCAACCATTCTTTCAATGGATGTTGGTGAAGTAAAGGATAAAATTCGTCGCTATCGTCGCAGCCAGTTCGCTCCTGTCAAACTAAAGCGACAAATCGATTTTACAACGTTGAGCGAAATTGAGGAGAACCGGCTATCATTGCCAGGGATTATTTATGATATCGAACCACGCCGGGCATATTCGTCGGGTGTACGTGCGCCGCATTTGTTTGGCTATCTGGGAGAAATTACGGACAATGAACTGGAAGTGGCAAAAGACAGCGGGTATCGCCTGGGCGATATTATCGGGAAAAAAGGGCTGGAAAAAGTTTACGAAGATGTGTTGCAAGGATTACGAGGATTTCGTTATGTTGAAGTCGACGCGTTTGGGCGCGAAGTTCGCACATTAAAAGATAAACCGGAAATGTTGCCGCTGCCGGGTAAAAATCTGCATTTATCAATTGATGCCGAATTGCAGAAATTTCTCGAAGCGCGCATGGATACGCTTCAAGGCGGCGCTGTGGTTGTGGATTGTCGTAACGGTGAAGTGCTGGCGCTTGTTAGTAAGCCGGATTATGAACCGGAAATATTTACAAAACCGATCACTCAGGATGTTTGGAACGGATTGATCAACGATCCTCGCAAACCTTTGTACGACAGAATGGTACAAAGTCTTTATCCGCCAGGCTCAACTTTTAAACTCGTTGTTGCTTCGGCGGCGTTGGAATCGGGATTAATTACCAAGGAATGGTCGAGTTACTGCAATGGATTTTTAACATTTGGCCGCCGAACATTTGAGTGCTGGAAAACCGTTGGTCATAAAGATGTGGATCTCACGCAAGCAATTGCCCAATCATGTAATGTCTACTTTTATAAATTGGGCCCCAAGTTGGGGATCGATACCTGGTCCGAATATGCAAAAAAATTTCGTTTCGGAGAGCGCACTGGTATTGATTTAATTAACGAGAATGCCGGCCTGGTTCCGACTCAGAAATATCTTGATGAAACGTATGGCGCTGGGAAATGGTCACAGGGGCTCATGCTAAATTTAGCTGTCGGCCAGGGTGATTTGCTTGTCACACCTCTACAACTGGTATCGCTGGCCATGATAATGGCGAACAAAGGCGTTTATCACCAGATTCATCTTGTTCGATATATAGAAGATCCGATTGATGGCGCACAGCAGCAATTACGTGTTGATTCGACCATGATTCAGGGGATATCCGATACAACATTTAATATTGTCCGTAATGGCATGTACGAAGTCGTTCAGGGAGTCCATGGAACCGCGAAAATTTGCCGATTCAGGGATATTCATGTGGCAGGCAAAACCGGAACTGCCCAAAACCCTCATGGCGATCCGCATGCATGGTTTATAGGATTTGCTCCTTATGAGAAACCGGAAATAGCATTTTGTGTTCTTGTGGAGAATGGAGGTAGTGGAAGTGGAAACGCCGCACCAATTGCCAGAGGAATCATTGATCATTATTTCCATAAAAGTAAGCGAAAATTAGCCTATGAATTTTAGAAGCGTAAAACCATCCCAGGGCGATTATTTCATGATCCTGATTGTTTGTTTATTAATTGCCGTCGGATTAACCGCCATTTTCAGCGCATCATATCATGTTGAATCGGCAACGCTTAAAAGCAATTTCACAAAACAAATTGTCTGGTTCGTGATAAGTTTTGTATTGATGATCGTTGCCATAGTTTTACCGTTACGGCTTATAAATTCAGTAACTTATTGGCTCTATGCATTATCGATTGTCGCACTGATCATGACACTATTCAGCAGTCGTATTGCTGATGTACATCGTTGGATTGTAATTGGTCCAATCCAGATTCAGCCGGCAGAATTTGTGAAGATTGGTGTATTGTTGACATTGGCGAAATACTTATCCGAAGAGCGTCGGGATCTCTCGAATTTACGTGATATCGGATTTGCTTTTGGAATAATTCTGATCCCGTTTGCACTGGTGGTCAAACAGCCGGATTTGGGAACTGCCCTGGTATTCGTGAGTTTAATACTTCCAATGTTATTCTGGGCGGGTTTGCCGTTTTATCTGTTCTTTTCAATGATAGCGCCGTTTTTGAGTCTGATTTCCGCGTTTAATTATTATTCGTTTCTTGTAGCGATGATTTTGATCGCCGGAGTGTTGCTTTTTATGAAGCGCGGACCACGCTACTTTTTATTTAATATGCTGATGAATATTGGTGTGGGCCTGATAACGCCCCTATTATGGGGTAAATTGCATACCTACCAGCAACATCGTATTCTGACGTTTTTGGGATTGAAAATCGATCCCCATGGCGCCAGCTATCAGGTGATTCAATCAATTGTAGCAATTGGTTCGGGTGGATTTTTTGGCAAAGGATTTTTAAACGGAACTCAAACGCAGCTTCGGTTTTTACCAGCGCAACATACAGATTTCATTTTTTCAGTTATTGGGGAAGAGGCGGGTTTTATTGGTGTATTGTTTATCTTAGCGCTTTTCTATATAATTTTATTGCGTGGAATTTTTATTGCATTTGTTTGTCATAATCGCTTTGGAAGTTTACTTTCGATAGGAATTGTTACTATCATCGGATTCCATGTTTTGGTGACGATCTCCATGACCGTGGGTATTATGCCGGTTACAGGTATTCCGTTGCCCTTTATAAGTTATGGAGGCTCATCCCTGATGGCGAACATGATATTGATAGGTCTTTTAATAAACGCCTCAATAAGAAGGTACAAATATTAATTCAAAAAATTGAGTGATTCATGCATCCAGTACTATTTAAAATTGGTCCGCTTGAAATACACAGCTATGGCTTTATGCTAGCAATTTCGTTTCTGCTTGGAATATTTTTAGCAATGCATCGGGCAAAAAAACAGGGTATTGATCCGGGATTCATTATGGATCTTGCCGTAGTAATTGTCGTGAGTGCTATTCTTGGCGCGCGTTTTTTATATGTCATTTTTCACTTGGAAGAATTTCAGGGGCATTGGCTGGATACGATAAATCCGTTTCAAAGCAACGGTCAGATTGGTATCGCGGGACTTACAATGCTAGGAGGATTTTTAGCCGCTTTGTTTGCCACGCTTTATTACATACGTTTAAAAAAGCAACCCGTGCTAAAAGTGACGGATATTATGGCGCCATCAATGGGGCTTGGAATTTTCATTACAAGAATTGGTTGTTTTCTTAATGGATGTTGCTACGGTATGCCCACGAAAAGTTCATTCGGAATGGTATTTTCCATGGATAGTCCTGCAGGATATCATTTCCCGAATATACCCATTCATCCAACACAACTTTATTCGTCGTTTTATGGGCTTGTGATTCTTGTCACGCTACTATTCGTCGAACGCTGGAAAAAATTCGATGGATTTTTACTATATGTTTTTCTGATTTTGTACGGAATTTCCCGGTTTACAATAGACATGTTCCGTTACTATGAGGAAAGCATGGTGCTGTTAAAACTGGGAAGTTTTTACTTATCTGTAAATCAGGGTATTAGCATTACCATGATCCTGACTGGTGCCGGGCTTATATTTTACAATTTGGTAACTAAAGAAACAATAAATAAATAACTTACGTTCAATTTTAATAGTGATAACAAAAAAATATCTTGACTTTTAACTTCAAGTTTAATACATTTTTAGTTGTAAATTATATATCAACTTATGTTTTATATGGGGAGAAAACAAGTTGAATAAAAAAAGATATTTCCTGATAGTAAGCGTTATTTGCGTAATTGCTGGAAACTCGGCTTATTCAGCAGGAGCGAAGGGAGATATCGGACTAGGGTTGAAGTTGGGGTTAAATCAATTTGAAGGGGATGTCCAAAATCCTGCCTTACGACCGGGTGCATTTGGAACGATAGAGTATAATCTGAATGATTTTTTCGCACTGGGTATTGAAAGCGGTTACAGTTATCTTGAAGACAAAGACAGGCCTGGTTTTCAAACCCGGATTATACCGTTTGAACTGCATGCAAAACTGAATTTCATGCCAATTTCCCGCATTAATTCATACGCAATATTAGGTGGTGGGGGTGTTTATTGGATCGCTATCCAGGATGGATTTACAATCCGAGATGCAGCTACACAGGAATTGCAGCAAAAAATGGATTCCTTTGTAAAAGCTGGTGGCGGATTTGAATTTGCGCTGACAAAGAAACAAAACACGTATCTTTCGATTGGTGCAACATACCGCTATTCAATGACAGACATGTTGGACCAGATTTGGAGTGGCGATGAAAATGACGCTGTGGTAGAAGGCTATTTAGGATTCACCTATACGTTCCGTGCAACATCCCGTGGTGATCGTGATGATGATGGTGTTCCTGATGAACTCGATCTGGAACCAACGGTACCTGAAGATAATGACGGCTATATGGATCATGACGGCAAACTTGATGGTGTTCCGCCATTGGGTGATGTGTGGAAAACGAATCGCGATGCCAAAAATGCTATGGACAACGTTCCCCCAGTTGTTATTCATATGCCGATCAGAAGAGCACCGGAAGGTAAAAGTATCAAAATAACAGCCGAAATATTTGAAAACAAGAAATTGAAAGTTGCGTCGATATTATATCGACCGAGAAATTTTAGTGAATGGAAGGTCGCTGCACTGCGAAATATGGGCGGTATTTTATTCGAAGGCGAGATTCCCGGAAATTTTGTAAAACAACAGGGCGTCGAATATTGTGTTATTGCTGTCGACGAATCATTGAATGGAATAGGATATTCCGGGTTACCAAACCGTCCAAATGAAGTGGAAGTGATCGCAAATCCAATTTTCTGGCGAATTTTTAATGGCTTTGCAGCGGCGGTTGGTTGGGGTGCTGCAGGCTATATGATTTGGCGGAAACAAAAATAGGAGAAAGGGCGCATATGAAATTAAATTTAAAAAATGTGGCATTGGTGCTGCTGTTGGTAGCACTGATAGCTGGATGTGCTGCAAATACACCGGATACGAATGAGAATGCCCAAACATCCGATAATGAAAATATTGATGACTTATTCGGAATTTCTAAAAATGAAAAAAGTGGATCTTCGGGTCAGGATGATGAAGCAGAAGTATTACGATTGTTAGGTATTTCAAAAAATGAAAATGAAAGTCCGAGTGCGACTGAACAACAGCCACCGGCAGGTGATGCTGTTGCACAACAAAATCTTCAGAGTGAAATAACAACTTTGGAACAGCAATTACTCAACAAAGAGGCGGAAATTGCTAATTTAAAATCCGATATTCAAGCAAAGGATCAGCGGATCAACGAACTTGAAACGGATGTGAATACACAATCACGACGTCCGGCCCAATCGGCGATAAGTGCATCAGGAGATTTTATTCAGGACTACCAAAGCGCACTATCACTTTATCAAAACAGAGAGTACAAAGAAGCAATCGCAATGTTTGAAGATTTGCTTTCCCGGGGAGAAAGCAATTCGTATGCGGATAATTGTCAATATTGGATTGGAGAGTCGTATTACGGAATGAGTAATTTTAACCAGGCAATTGTTGAATTTACCAAGGTTTTCTCATTCAGTAGTTCAAACAAAAACGATGATGCCCAGCTAAAACTTGGTCTCTGCTACTGGAAATTAGGTGACAAAGCGAAGGCTCGTGAAGAATTGGAACGACTTATTTCAAATTATCCCAAAAGTGAATATATTGAAAAAGCCGAATCGTTTCTTGCACGATTGTAATAGAGTAATTACAAAGTTTTAATTCCTATAAAAAGCTGGAGTGATTGATTTTACTCCAGTTTTTTTTATATTGACTTTAATTAAAAAATGTGTATATTAAACGATTGTATTTGATGTTAAATGTAGAGTATGTTGAAGGATCAAATTTGATGGTAAATGGCAAGCGACCTCCTGAACTGCGAAAAGATCCTATTATTGGACGTTGGGTAATAATTTCAACTGAGCGTAGCAAGCGTCCAACTGATTGGAATGTGGATGAAGAAAAGAAAAAAGGAGGGTTCTGTCCATTTTGTCCGGGTAATGAGGATAAAACTCCGCCAGAAGTCTATGCTATTCGATCGGATAATTCAGCCGCAAATACGCAGGGATGGAAGGTCAGAGTCGTATCCAATAAATTTCCGGCGCTCCAGGTAGAGGGAGAATTAAATCGGCGTGGAGAAGGCATTTTTGATCTGATGAATGGAATTGGAGCGCATGAAGTAATTATTGAAACTCCGGATCATTTTCTCGATTTGGCTGATCTGCCAGTTCCGCAAATCCGGGAAATTTTCTGGGCAGTTCGTGAACGAATGATCGATTTAAGCAAGGATGAAAGATTTAAATATATACTAGCATTTAAAAATAATGGCGTTTCAGCAGGTGCTTCACTTGAGCATTCCCATACTCAATTGATAGCAACCCCAATTGTTCCCAAACGTGTTCTTGAAGAAATTCAGGGTGTCCGGCAGTATTATCAATATAAAGAACGTTGCATCTTTTGTGATGTTATTCGGCAAGAGCTGCAAACGGAAAAACGGTTGGTCGTCAATCACAGAGAATATATTGCGATCGAACCATTTGCTGCTCGCTTTCCATTCGAAACCTGGTTATTGCCCAAATATCACAATCATCGTTTCGAAGATATGACATATGATGACGCGCTTGAATTGGCGACAATAGTTAAAGATGTTTTGAAACGACTAAACAAAGCTCTTGAAACTCCCCCCTATAACTTCATTATCCACACATCTCCGCTGCTTGATCAGGAGAGTCCGGAATATCATTGGCATTTGGAAATTATTCCCAAACTTACGAAAGTAGCTGGATTTGAGTGGGGCTCCGGGTTTTACATCAACCCAACACCACCGGAAATTGCTGCTGAAACATTACGCGATTTGTCGTTTTGAAAAGCTACTCGTTATTTTTGCTTTGATGGATTAATACGCTCATTAATTGCGCTATTTTGCAATAAATGACTGACATCATTGTGAATGATAATAAGTGTAATAAAAATCGTTTCTTATCTGTTTCAGAGTGTAACATTGTTTCGCACGAGTACAGCAATGACCGGCCAATTTTGTTACGCGTCGGGTTAAACACTCAACAACAAAGATGTTAGATTGCAAAGAAAACAGATGGCATTAATTTTGCTTCTATCACAGGGAATTATATCCTTGTGATGAATCTGGTAAATATAAAGTCACATACTAACAATAAGGAATGCACATGCAAGGATTGGAAGTCGGAATTAGTAATATTGGTGCACAGGGTAATATAACGTTATTAAAAGTAAAAGGCTATGTCGATACAACTACATCGACCGAATTATATGGTACTCTTTCAAAATTGTTAAATGATGGACACCTTTTGTTTGTCGTTGATATGGGCGGCGTGAATTATGTGAGCAGTGCGGGTTGGGGTGTTTTTGTTGGCGAAATTAAGGGTATTCGCGAGCAGGGTGGCGATTTGAAAATTGTTCAAATGACACCGGATGTGTACGAGGTGTTCGCAATGTTGGAATTTAATAAAATTCTGGACTATTATGAGACAATGGAAGAATCCATTAACGATTTCGATATTAGTTTGGGATATGATATTACTAAAAGTATTGCACGCAAGGCAATGGCACAGCCCCAGAGTGATGTTTCAATTTCACCACCGCCTTTAAAAAGTACAACTCGGGAAAATGAAACGCAACCTGCCGGTGCAACAAAAAAATGGACTGCAAAGGTCAAACGTGCCATTAATGAGGCAAATTTACCGGTCGTTGAAAAAATAAAAATTATAATTATTGATGATCCCAATATCGGAATGATGCAAATACGGAAAACTCTTGATACAGAGCGGTTTGGTTTTCAGAAAATTAGTATTTTGAAATTACGGTCGACTTTAAAGCAATACAATTTGGAAACACGAGAAAAGCGGCATCGTTTTTATCGATCCAGATAATTTCTGCTGAGCTGACAATCTATTGAAGGGGGATGAGCAACTCCATAAATAGAAGCTAACTCAACAAGGATGATATGACGTAATGAGAAAAAATCAAAAAATAATCGGGCTATTTGTAAGTGTAGCAATGCTTTTAAATTTGGCGATTCCGGCATTGATTCCGGTAAGTAGTGCGCAAACAATGAAAGTACTCAACCGGTCGGTATTTCAGCCGGGTGATGCGGTTCGTATTGAAATTATGGAAGTTGAAGTGCAGTCGAAATTGAGTGCAGCCAATTTCAACATTAATGGTGATTACACCATCGATAAAGAGGGCACTATCTTTATGCCGTTAATCGGTACCTTAAAAGTCACCGGTCACGATCAGGAAAGCCTGACAAAACTAATTGCCGATAAATACAGCCCATATTTTAGTGAGCCATTTATTAAGGTTGTTCCCCTTATTCGCATGGTATTGATTGGCGCATTTAATAAACCCGGTTCATACCGTATTGATCCTGATGAATCGTTGTGGGAATTGATAAGTTATGCCGATGGCCCGGCTGATGGCTGTGATTTGAAGACATTGCGCGTAAAACGTGGTGGTAGGATCGTTATTAAAAATTTACTCAGCAGTTTTGAACAGGGTCACTCTCTGCGTGATATTGGTGTGCGTTCAGGTGACCAGGTCGAAGCATTATTCAAGGATCGGGTGACTATGCGTGATGTCATCGATTATACCAATTTCCTCGTCTCGCTTGCAGTGCTGTATATACAAATACGAATTATGAATGACTAATTTGCAGTTATAATCGGGAGTTGTAAGAATGGAAAAATTGTTTTTCGAAGAACATAATGAAGAAGAAGAAGGTCTTGATCTATCGCGATATATACAGGTTGTTAAAAAACGAAAATGGCTTATCCTGGCTATTTTTGTCGTTATTACTGTGCCCTGGGTATTATATTTAAAAAGTTTACCGCCAACGTATGAAGCATTTTGTGATATTGAATTTCGTAGTCTGGAAGATCGTGAACAGAATGTAATTAATGAAAGCCGAATTATTAAATTGCGCAGCAGGACATTTGCGGAGCAAGTAGTAGCTCAACTTGGCCTTACATTGCATATGATGACTGAAAATTCAGCTGTCGATCGGCATCAATTATTTGATGAATTCAGAACGGATATGGATGTCAATGAAGGAAAATTTGTGTTTCGTTGGAATAATAGTGGTCGATACACAATTCATGAAGTCGATCCCAAAAGTGAGCGTGAGCGGTTGATTCATGAAGGGTTAATTGTTGATGCACAAACAAAGCACCAGGAAACGAAAGCCGGATTTAAATTCAAATTAACAGGAGATATTTCATTTTTGCCTGAAGACGTAAAGTTCGAGATTGAACGATTTAAGTATGCAGTTGATGATTTCCGTGAAAAGACGAATGTTAGTTTTGCCGGATCTAATATTTTACGATTAACTATGACAGATTCGGATCCGGTTCTCGTGGCTCGTATGGTCAATCAACTGGCTGCAATTTTTGTTGAAGAAAGCAAATCGATAAAAGATAGAATTGTTGATGAACAGCGTCGACTTATTGAAGAAAAATTAAAAATTGCCGAACAAAATCTTCAGGAGTCGGAACAAAAATTAAAAGATTTCAGAAGCACAAAGGTTGTAAGTCTGGACGCTGAAACAACCAAACGTCAGGATGAATTAAATCAAGCCGAGGATAAAGTAAAGTTAATTGATGTTCAACTTAACGATTTGGATGACTTATTGAATAAACTCACACCGCAGAACGATTCTGATGAAGAAAAGGAACGTTTGAAATATGTATATCAGCAGTTGACCAAGCTATCTACATTTGAAAGTAGTCCTGAAATGGGCGCCTTGTCCAGTCAATTGGAAGATTTAGAAACGACGTACAATGAAATCACGCGCGGAGGTTTAACTGTACGCCATAAAAAAGCAATCGAGGTTGAAGAAAAAATTGAAAATTTGCATGCTCGAATCAAATCGGAAGCGGAAAGCCATAAGCGTAGTGTCGAACGAGAATTACGACGGCTCAAAGGTGTCGTCGCTGATCTGCAAAAAAAATTGAAAACAGATCTTCCAAAAGATCAATTCGAAAAAATGGTGTTAGAGCGAGAGTACCGAACCAATGAAGAAATTTATAATCAATTAAAATCACAATCTCAATTAATTTCCATTACAGGAAGTGTCGATACTGAATCTGTAACCATTCTTGACGATGCAATTGAACCTGAATTCCCGGTTAATCGCACGAAAAAACAGAAAGCGATTATGGGAGCGGCATTTGCGATGTTCATGGGATTTGGCGTTGCGTTTTTGATTGAGTTCTTGGATAAGAGCATCAAAACTGTTGATGATGTCAAAAAATATTTAAAATTGAATGTGCTGGGCACAATCCCCAGTCTCGATTTTAAGGATATTGGCGATCATAACGATTCTGAAAAAATTAAAATGATCGACCAGCAGTTGGTAACCTATGATTATTCACCGACACCTATTGGCGAAGCGTATCGTTCGTTACGAACTAATTTGGTGTTCTCAAAAAAATCGGGACGTATTCAAACTTTTGTGATAACCAGTACGGCGCCCGGAGACGGAAAGTCATTTACTGCTGCTAATCTGGCGATTTCCATTGCGCAGCACAAAAGCAGTACGTTGTTGATAGATGCAGATTTAAGGCGCGGAGTGCTTCACAATACGTTTGGCATCCCCAAGGAACCGGGATTCACTAACTATTTAACGGGGACTGCCACCTTTACACAAGCAGTGAATGAAACGTTGATTCCCAATCTTTACATGATTAGTTGTGGCTCCCTGCTGCCGAATCCGTCGGAATTGTTGGGATCGCACCAGATGAAACGATTTCTCGATGAAGCCAAGCGGAAATTTGATATTGTTATTTTTGATAGTCCTCCGCTGAATGCAGCCACCGATGCGATTGTTATCGGAACGCAGGTGGATACAACGGTTATTGTGATTCGCTCGGGAATTACCAACCGAAATATGGCGCGACAGAAACTTGAATTATTCAAGAATGTGCCGGCTAATGTTATGGGTGTTATTTTGAATGGTACTTCGGCCGAATTTGGCCATGATGGATATAGTTACTATCACTACTAAAATGAAGAAAGATATAGTCGAATGAATGTACTGGTGACTGGTGGAGCAGGTTTTATTGGCTCGCATTTAAGCGAGCGACTGATTGCGGAAAAGAATAATGTCTGGTGTCTGGATAATTTTAACGACTATTACGACCCGGCAATAAAATGGCGCAATATTGAGCAATTACAGAAATCGGAAAACTTTCAACTAATTAAAGGCGATATTCTTGACGAAATATTATTAGACAAGATATTTAATGAAATTCAGTTCGATGTAATTGTTCATTTGGCAGCTCGGGCTGGTGTTCGCCCTTCCGTTCAGCAGCCGCAATTGTATCAGGAAGTGAATATTCGTGGTACGATAAATTTGTTGGAGCAGGCAAAGGCGCATAATATTACAAAATTTGTTGTGGCGTCATCTTCATCTGTTTATGGCAATAATAAAAAGGTGCCGTTTGCGGAAACGGATTTTGTGGATAATCCAATTTCTCCATACGCCGCGACCAAAAAAGCATGCGAGCTGATTTGTTATACGTATCATTCGTTGTACAATATTTCCATGTCATGCTTACGATTTTTTACAGTGTATGGGCCGCGACAACGTCCTGATATGGCGATTCATAAATTCACGAAATGGATTGACAATGGTGAACCCATTCATGTTTACGGGGATGGGACAGCAAAACGTGATTTTACATTTATCTCGGATATTATTGATGGGATTATGAAAACGATCGAACGATGCAACGGATATAATGTGTATAATCTTGGTGAATCAAAAGTGATTGAGTTAATGGATTTGGTGAAAGTGATTGAAAAAAATGTTGGGAAAAAAGCCCAAATCGTAAAACATCCACCTCAACCGGGGGACGTTAAAATTACATTTGCCGATATCACAAAGGCAAAAAAAGAGTTGGACTATAATCCATCCGTCACTGTTGAAGAGGGCGTTAAAGAGTTTGTTAAGTGGTATCGTGAAGTAAATCCAGCGTAACGATCATTGAGGTGGTTAAATGATCATTGAAAAAGAAGCGTTTATCGCAAGACTGTTGAAGTTTGCCGATGCAGTGACAATTATTCATGCATTTTTGCTATCATATTTTATAGATGATTTTATCCGAACCGTGTATGACTTCGGTGATATGGCGTATGCAATTTCCCCGACATTTCAGGGTTTTTTGTATTTTTCACAAAAAAATCTTCCCATCACATTAAGCGTTGTGCCCACATGGATTATTTTGCTCTCCATGTTCAACGCGTACAATGATATTCGCACCCGATCATTCAATAATACAGTATCGATTATTATAAAAGCGGGTGGCGTGTCGATACTAGTATTTAGTGCTATTTTCTTTATTTTACAACTGGAATTAACGAGCCGGTTGTTCATCGCCATTTTTACTCTTTGTGTGATGTGGCTGTTGGTTTTTGAAAAAGCATTAATGAATATCGTGCTCGATAAAATCCACGAACAAGGATTTAATCATGTTAATCTGTTGATTGTGGGAACAGGACGCCGGGCGCAGGATTTTATCCGAAAAGTAAAGGATAATTCCAAATGGGGATTACGCATCGTCGGCCTGATTGATGATGAGCATGGCCTTTTCGGAAAAGAAGTCGAAGGTTACCGCGTGCTTGGTCGTATTCAGGATATTCCGTTTATTCTGCACCGCAAAGTGATCGATCGGGTTATTTTTGTGGTGCCGCGCTTATGGTTGCATCGTATGGATGAAGTGATTATGGCCTGCGAGCGTGAGGGAATTGCTGTTTCAATCTCTATGGATTTGTACGATCTGCGAATCGCGCATATGCGTCAGACAAATTTTAATGGCTTCCCGCTGTTGGAGTTTGAGACGTTTCATGCGAATGAGTGGGAATTGTTTATTAAACGATTCCTCGATATTTTGTTTTCAATTGTGTTCATTATATTATCGTCACCGATTATGCTGGCGACAATTATTGCCATCAAATTGAATTCACGCGGACCGATCTTTTACAAACAGATACGCTCTGGATTGAACGGACGCAAATTTACACTCTATAAATTCCGGTCAATGATTGTCGGCGCCGAAATGAAAAAGAAACAGTTGGAAATGCAGAATGAAATGGATGGCCCGGTTTTCAAAATGAAGCATGACCCGCGTATTACCCGGGTCGGCAAATTTATTCGGAAATTCAGTATTGACGAGTTGCCCCAATTATTTAATGTGCTTAAAGGTGATATTAGTATCGTCGGGCCGCGGCCGCCGCTTCCCGTTGAAGTGGAAATGTATGAACACTGGCAGCGCCGCCGATTGAGTTTAAAGCCGGGAATCACCTGCACCTGGCAAGTCAGCGGACGAAACAATATCAACTTCGAACGCTGGATGGAAATGGATCTTGAGTATATCGATAATTGGTCGCTCTGGTTGGATTTTAAAATAATGTTCAAAACGTTTTTTGTCGTCATCACCGGATATGGCGCTCACTAGTTTAAGACTTTTTATGACAGACAACAGGAATTACAGCTATGAAAGTGCTAATGATAGCTCCACAGCCGTTTTTTCAGCCGCGTGGCACCCCGATCAGTGTTCTTCACCGCTTAAATACACTCTCCAAACTGGGACATGAAATTGACCTGGTTACGTATCATCTTGGTGAAAACATCCCCATCAAAAATGTGAATTACCATCGTATGATACGACTTCCGTTTGTCAAAAAAATTAAAATTGGTCCGTCGAAGACAAAAATCATCCTCGATGTTTTTGTCATTCTGAAGACTTTGCAGTTATTGCTGACCAAAAAATACGACATGATTCATTCCCATGAAGAGGCAGGTTTTTTCGCGACGACATTTGCCAAATGGTTCAAACTGCCGCATTTGTATGATATGCATTCAAGTTTGCCACAGCAATTGACCAACTTCAAATTCACCAGGCTGCGGCCGCTTATTCGTATGTTTGATAAACTGGAAGAAAACACAGTGACCGGAGCGGATGCCGTGATTACCATTTGTCCGGAATTGTATAATTATGTGAACGAACATTTTCCACAAGTCAAACAAATGCTGATTGAAAATGTCGCTGATAACAGCACGGTATTTTCCAACGAAACTGCGCCGGAGCTATCCATACGCGAAACGCACAATGTAAATGGTGAAATGATTATTCTCTACTCCGGGACGTTCGAACCATATCAGGGCATTGATTTGTTGATTGAATCCGGAAAAGCGGTAGTTGAAAAACATAAAAATGTGAAATTTTTACTGGTTGGTGGGCATGCGGATCAGATTGCTTCGTACAAAGCAAAAGTGGCGGATGCAAAGCTTGATCCGTATTTTGTGTTTGCCGGGCAGGTACAACCGAATATGGTTCCCAAATATCTGGCGGCCTCCGATATTTTGGTGACACCGCGCCTGGAAGGCAATAATACACCCCTCAAAATTTATGAATACCTGCGGGCGGGCAAACCGATTATCGCAACAAATCATATTACCCATACACAAGTATTGAATGATGATGTCGCCGCCCTGACCGATGTCAGCGCGGAATCGTTTGCCAGTGGAATTTTGAGAGTAATCGAAGATGAATCGTATCGAACCCGGATTGCTGAAAACGCAAAGAATCTGGCCGATGAAAAATACAGCTATGAAGTTTATGTCAAGAAAACTCAGGCGATTTATAGCGTGATTGAAGAAAAACTACAGCGCAGTGAAGGAGATTAACATATGTGTGGCATCTGTGGCGCGGTTTATGTTGATAAAACACAACCAATGAATGCGGCAATCATCCATGACATGTGCCAGGCAATTACCCATCGGGGGCCGGATGACGAAGGCATGTGGGTAGAAGGCAATGTTGGCATTGGCATGCGGCGGTTGAGCATTATTGATTTACAAACGGGCAAACAGCCGATTTCTAATGAAGATGATAACGTGTGGATTGTTTTCAACGGCGAAATTTACAACTATCAGGAAATCCGCCGTGATCTGGAAAAGAAGGGCCATATCTTTAAAACCAAGACCGATACCGAAGCGATTATTCATGCCTATGAAGAATATGGTGAGGATTGTCCGCAACGTTTAAACGGGATGTTCGCGTTTGCCATTTGGGATAAAACAAAACAATTACTGTTTATCGCCAGGGATCGTCTTGGCATAAAACCATTGTATTACTTTTTCGATCACAAGCGATTCGTGTTTGGTTCAGAATTGAAATCTATTCTGCAATTCGGAGAAATTCCCCGGCGGGTTGATCTACAAGCGCTTGATAATTTCCTGACGTTTGAATACATCCCGGCGCCACTGAGTATCTTTCAGGATATTAAAAAACTGCCAGCCGGATATTCACTGACTTTACGGAACAACGATATCAAAGTGCGCAATTTTTGGGATGTTAATTTTGATATCAACGGCGCGACCGAAACAACCGCCAAACAGGATATCCGGGAATTACTGCAGGACGCCGTGAAAATCCGATTGATGAGTGATGTGCCGCTTGGCGCATTTCTAAGTGGTGGGATCGATTCCAGTTCGATTGTGGCATTAATGGCTAATGTGATGAAAGAGCCGGTAAAAACCTTTTCGATTGGTTTTGAAGATTCATCTTACAATGAACTGGAATATGCCCGCTTGATCGCCAAACGCTATAAAACGGATCACAAAGAATTTATCATCAAACCAAATGCGGTTGAATTGACCGAACAATTAATCGGCTTTCTCGACGAACCATTCGGCGATTTTTCCATCTTCCCGACATATCTTGTCTCCAAAATGGCGCGTGATTACGTAACTGTCGTGCTGTCCGGCGATGGCGGCGACGAATTATTCGCTGGATACGATACGTATATCGCGGATAAATTGTACGGCCGCTACAAGAAAATTCCCCCGTTTGTTCGGCAGCAGCTAATGAATCGCGTGCTTGAAAGTATTCCGCCAACGTCGAAGAAAAAAGGCCTGGTCAACCGCGCGAAACGATTTGTAGAGGGCACTAAACTGCCTGAAGACTTGCGGCACACTCGCTGGATGATCTTCATGCAGGAAGCGGAAAAGGAAAGTTTATACACAACCGATATGCAAAGCGGGATTGTGGAAAAAGACCCATACAAATTCATTCGGCATTATTTTTCGAATGTCTCCTATTGTAAGCAGGATCAAACCAGCCAGCAATTATACGTGGACATCAAAACCTATCTGGTCGATGACATCCTGGTGAAGGTAGATCGCATGAGCATGGCCACATCGCTGGAAGCACGAGTTCCGTTTCTCGACTATCGATTTGTGGAAATGGCGGCACGCATTCCCAGTCATATGAAAATTCGTGGTCGTCAAACCAAATATATTTTGAAGAAGGCGATGGAAGACCTGCTGCCGCACGACATACTTTATCGTGGAAAAGAGGGCTTTTCAATTCCAATCAAGAATTGGCTGAAAGAAGATTTGAAACCGATGATGACCGATACGCTGGCGTCGGAAAAAATCAAGCGCGAAGGATTTTTCGATCCGGCATATGTCGATTCGTTGATGAAGGAGCATGTGCGCGGTACGCACAATCACAGCCACCGCCTGTGGGCGTTGATGGTGTTTGGAAAATGGTACGACATTTATATGAAATAAGAGTCACAAACCATGTAGATACAAAAAAAGATGTACTCTCTCGTGATAAATTTTATTGGCTAAAAGCCAAAAACAATTAAAAATTCAAAAAAAAGGTCTGAAATTCAAATAACAATGGCGTGTAGTATAACCACCCATGACATACAGGAAAAACAATGAAACGCGATTTAAATACGTTAGCTAATACGGAATACGATCTCATTGTCATTGGTAGTGGCATTTATGGGGCGAATACGGCCTGGGATGCGGCGTTGCGGGGATTAAAAGTTGCCCTGATTGAGAAAGATGATTTTGGTGGCGCTACCTCGGCAAATAGTTTGAAAACTATTCATGGCGGATTACGATATCTGCAACAACTGGACTTCAAGCGCATGCGCGAATCGATTCGTGAACGTATGATCTTGATGCGCATTGCACCACAGTTTGTTTACCCGTTACGGGTTGTAATGCCCACATACAGTTACAAAATGAAAAGCCGGCCCGCGTTAATGGCGGCGTTAATCGCCAATGACATCATCGGTTTTGATCGCAATGGCCTTAATGATCCGCATAAATATATGCCGAACGGGTACACCGTATCATCAAAAAAAGTCGATGAATACATCCCCGGTTACACAAAGTACAATTTGAATGGCGGCGCTGTCTGGTATGATTGCCAATGCTACAACACCGAGCGTATGCTGTTGTCGTTTGTACATTCAGCCGCAGAGCATGGTGCTGATGTGGCGAATTACCTGAAGGCAACCGAATTAATTTATGATGGTAAACGTGTGGTCGGGGTAAAAACTAAAGACGAATTTACTGGCAACACTCTGGACATTCGTGGAAAAATAGTAATCAATAGCGGTGGTCCATGGGTGGATCAGTTGCTGGCAAGTTTGAATGGCAAGGCGCCAGAGCGAAAATTCACGCTTTCCAGCGCGATGAATATTGTGGTGAAGCGAAATCTGCTCAATGGCAACGCGGCTGGTATTTCGGGGCCGTACAAATATATCCATCCGGATGGCAGTGAATACAATGCCCACCGGATTTTGTTTTTCTCGTCGTGGCGGGATTATACAATTATTGGGACGAATCATTTAGTATATCACAAAAAAGACGCTCCTGAACAGTACAAAGTGTCTGAAGCTGAAATTCAGGATTTCCTCGCCTGCGTCAATCAGGCGTATCCGGCGGCCGAAATAAAACGCAATGAAGTCACTTTTTTCTACGGTGGATTTTTACCAATGGCTGGTCAGCATCCCAACAGCGGCGAAGTGCAATTAGAGAAACATTACCAAATTTGTGACCATATGGCTTCTCATAAAATTGATGGCTTGATAACAGTGGTCGGTGTGAAGTACACAACGGCGCGTGATGTGGCGAAAAAGACGATCGATCTCGCATTCAAGAAATTGGGCAAAAAAGACCCGGGAACCAAAACGGATGTCACGCCGATTTATGGCGGTGAGATTAACCGATTTCTCGATTTTCAGGAACAGCTTGTCAGCAATCAGCCATACAAAATTCCGGAAGCCTCATTGAAGCATTTGAGCTACAATTACGGTTCGGCGTACAAGGATATTTTACAATACGCTGAGGACTCGGCGGACTGGGCTCAACTTCTGCCCGGTTCTGATGAAGTATTAAAAGCGGAAGTGCTGCACGGTGTTCGCGAAGAAATGGCGATGAAATTATCTGACATCATTCTACGAAGGACCGATATGGGCAGCGGCGAGCAACCGAACGCAGATGCTATTAGTGCGGCGGCAGATATTATGGCTGCCGAATTGAAATGGGATGATAAACGCAAGCAGCAAGAAATTGATGATGTTAATCAGATTTATGTATCGGTGTAGTAATTGATTGATTTTCTGGTATTCTTGCTACCAAATTTTCGACTTTCCAGTAAACTCGGATGTCATTCTGAATTCCGATGTTGTTTATCGGAAGGAAGAATCTTAAACCTCGTTACAGTTGGTGGTCAGATATCCTCCGGTAAAAAACACCTCAGGATGACACTTTAGTCTTTTACAGACCAAAGTGTAAAGTGGAAAGTAGAAAACCGAATAATGAATCCCCGCTATTTCATTAAGGCATATCGTTGATACGCACATCGGGTTGTTGAGTGAAACCGCGGTTGTCAATCAAATTCAAATATCTACTAATAATTAATCGAAATACTCAGGATAACGAATGACAAAAAAAGTAATGGTAACAGGAGCTACCGGATTTACCGGAGGCTATCTTGCAGAGGAACTTGTGAATCGCGGCTATCATGTGGTCGCTCTAGCGTTACCGGATCAAAATGTTGAACGATTGAAAAAACTGGGAATTGAAGTCGTCACCGGAAACCTGACGAAAAAGGATTCATTAATTCCGGCAGTCACCGGTGTGGATACAGTGTACCACATCGCTGCTGTTTATCGTGAACAAAATGTCCCCAAACAATATTTTTTTGATGTGAATGTTGGCGGATCACGCAATTTGCTGGAAGCTGCCCTTGAAGCTGGCGTTCGACGGTATGTGCATTGCAGCACGGTTGGTGTGCAGGGTGAAATTAAGAATCCGCCAGCGAAAGAAACAGATCCGTATGGTCCCGGCGATGTGTATCAGCAATCCAAAGTCGAAGGTGAAAAATTGGCGCTGGAATTTTTCAAAAACAATGATATTGAAGGAGTGGTATTCCGGCCAGTCGGAATTTATGGCCCCGGCGATATGCGATTCCTGAAAATTTTCAAGTTCGTGAATAGCGGCACGTTCCGAATGATTGGGAACGGTGAGGTGCTGTACCATCTCACATTTGTTAAGGATTTAGTGAATGGTATTATTCTCTGCGGAGAAAAGAAAGAAGCCGTAGGTGAAATTTTCACGCTTGGCGGCAATGAGTATGTCACGTTAAAAGAATATGTGAAATTGCTGGCCGAGGTGCTTGGCGTAAAAGAGCCGAAAAAACATGTCCCATTATGGCCGGTCATGATCGCCGCTGTTATTTTTGAAACGATCTGCTATCCCTTGCGGATTCAACCACCGATCTATCGCCGTCGGCTCGATTTCTTCACCAAAGATCGCGCGTTCGATATTTCAAAAGCGAAAAAACTGTTGGGCTACCAACCAAGTGTTGATTTAAAAACCGGACTGAAGCTGACAGCCGATTGGTATCGGGAAAATAATTTGTTATAAAAAATTGATCTGACGGGCACGTTGCCTGAGCTTGTCGAAGGCAACATTGCGATCAAGTCCACGGAGATGTCGGCTTCGGCAAGCTCAGCCGACAGTCTACGTCAGGCTGAATAGTAACATAAACTCCAGATTAAATGTTAAAAATTTTGATAGGATAGTAAAGCGATACCATTACTTTAAGCGATGGTATCGCTATTCTTATTCATATAACGATGCGAGAACCACAGGATACTCCATGAAACAGGAAACCGTTGAAATTCAGAAAGAATTGTTTGATCAAAAAACGTCGGCATTGAAAAAGTATCAGCAATTGATAATCGGCAAAATCGGATTGGGAAGCCTGATAAAATACGAACTCATCATGCTACTTACTAGTTGGGTGCCCGGTGCATTGGGACTGGTGCTTCGCATGAAACTCTATCCGCTGTTATTGGGCAACGTCGGCCGAGGGGTTACGTTTGGCCAAAATGTTGTACTGCGCCACCCGCATAAAATTAAAATTGGCGACAATGTAGTGATTGATGATAACGTTGTGCTCGATGCCAAAGGTCAGGATAACGATGGCATAACAATTGGCAACGGCGTGTTTCTCGGTCGTGGCACGATTTTTAACTGTAAGAATGGTGATATTGTGCTGGATGATAATGTGAATATGGGATTCAATTGTCATATTTTTTCTGCCAGCCGCGTGAAGTTGGGAAAGAATGCACTCATCGCTGCCAATTGCTACATGATTGGCGGGACACACAAATTCACACGTCTGGATATCTCACCGTTGGAACAGGAGCGCGAATCCAAAGGCATCGACATGGGCGCTAATATTTGGCTTGGTTCCAATGTCCAGGTCATGGATGGCGTTACTGTCGGACACGATGCAATCATTGGCACCGCAGCAGTGGTAAATGATAGTATCCCCGATTATGCAATCGCGGTGGGGATTCCCGCAAAGGTGATTAAAAATCGCAAAGATGCGGCGAAGGATGTATAATGGAGAATTCGAAAATTAACGTATTACATGTCATCGATAAGTTATCGATGGACGGCACCAATCCATCAAGTTGCACTAAGCTGTTTGTGGACTGGATGCCGAAGTTTGACGCTGACAAATTTAATGTCAAAGTGTGCACACTGCGCGATCCCGATCCGGCAGGAAAGGTGCTTGAAGATATTGGCGTTGATGTGTTTTATATCAATAAAGGTAAAATTTCACCGGCCAATATTACTGAAATTGAAACGCTGATCCAGAAGCACAAAATTGATATTGTCCATCTGCACGGCTACAGCGCAGCTAATTTCGGACGGATCGCCGCGCGGAGACAGGGCATTAAAAATGTGGTGCATGAACATGCAATTCTGAAAGTTCAACCGCATCAGTATGTAGCGGACTGGCTGCTTCGTAATAAAACTGATGCAGCCATTGCTGTTTCCGGCGCCGTCAAAGATTTCATGATGAGCGGCCGTCACGTCCCTGAAAATACAATTCGTGTTATCGAAAATGGCATTGACATCGAAAAATTTGCAGCGCCCTCACGTGAGGTTATTGAAAATGCCAGAAAACAATACGGTATTCCAGACGGCCAAAAAGTTATCGGTACGCTAACGCGATTTCGTGAAGAAAAGGGGAATCTGTATTTGATCGAAGCCATGCAGGATATTTTCAAACAACATCCCGACACGGTTTGTGTCTTGTTTGGCGATGGACCATTGCGTGATGAATTAAAGCAACTGGTGAAGACATTAAATATAGAAAAGCATGTATTATTTCCTGGCTTTGTCAATGATATTCATACCGCTTACCATCTGTTCGATGTCATGGTCATTCCATCGTTGTCCGAAGGATTTGGATTGGTGCTTGTGGAGGCAATGGCGTCGTCGCGCGCCTGTGTCGCCACGAAAATCGGTGGCATGGTGGATATTCTGGACGACGGCACAACTGGCTTCTTTGTCCCCCCGAAAGATGCGGTTGCCATAGCTGTACAGGTGAATAAATTATTAGCAGATGACACGTTACGCGATTCATTGGGACGTGCTGCCAAACTCGCTAGCGAGAAATATACGATGCAGCACAATGTTGACGCTCTCATGGAGTTGTATCAAGGACTGATGTATCGTTCGTAGGATGATGATATTTAGTGATGATGTTGTTCCTGTTTATAGGTTGAAAGTTATACATGATGAATCGCCGATTACATAGCCTGAAGTGGAGCTACCGCAAAAATGCATATGATATTGCCGGTGTGTTAGGACGACAATTTCCCGATTTCATTCTGTCAAACAATCCCAAACCAATTAAAAATCAGGTGCCTGTGTTTGTGCTGCACGGCGTGAAGCCCGAGCCTTTTACTCAGCAACTGGAATATTTGAAGACGAATGGCTACCGAACACTAAATGCGGATGAATTGTATGCTGTATTGACCAATCAACACCAATGTCCGGAAAATGCTATCGCCCTGACATTTGATGATGGCTGGTCAAACATGTACAGCGTCGCTTTTCCCCTTTTGAAAAAATATGGATTCCAGGCGATTTGTTTTCTTGTCCCCGGCCTGATACAGGAATCAGCACCGAAACAAATAACGCTGGAAGATGTATGGGCAGGTAAAGCAGCGCTTGCGGATGTGCAATCACGCGATTTCGCCGATTCTCCCCTTTCAACCTGGGAAGAAATCGCCGAAATGCATGCAAGCGGGATTGTGGATTTCCAGGCCCATACGATGTACCATCATCTGGTTGCGACATCACCGAAGCTTATCGATTTTATTCATCCGGCGTTTCCGTATTACCGATTTGGGCCGATTAATGTGCCGGTGTATCTGCAAAACGGAAATGAACTGGTATCCCGCCAATTACCCCTGGGAACACCAATCTATGATGCAGAACCGCGTCTGTATGGCAAATATCGCTTTTACGATCCGGAGCTGTTGCGACAAGCCTGTGTGGAATTTGTAAACCAAAATGGTGGAAATGAATTTTTCAGGAAATCGGACTGGCGTACGGAATTGACGACTTTTTTTAGTCGTACGAAACAGGAATTGAATGACAAGGGGCGTTACGAAACACAGGCTGATTTGGAGCAGGACATTTTGAGAGATTTGGAACAAACTAAACAAATTTTAGAAAAGTGCCTGCCCGGCAAAAAAGTTCAGCATTTGTGCTACCCCTGGTTTCTCGGGAGCGAAACGGCTGTGAAAATGTCCCGCGAAGCTGGCTATATTGCAAATTATTGGGGAACACTATTTAACAATCCGGTTCCGCGACCGGGTACCGATCCGTTTTATATCAGCCGGACTGAAGATATTTACATTTACCGGTTACCTGGCGACGGACGAAAATCACTTTCATCGCTGATGAAACAGAAAATCAGACATTTTTTACCGGGATTTTTGAAGACGATTAAATGAGAGAAATTACAGGTGAAACGTCAAACGTCAATTGTGAAACGATTATTTATTTCAGGAGTGTCGGGCGATAGTATCGTTCAAAGCGATGCTATCGCTATTTAAGATAAAAACTTAGAGTTATTTGTCGTCTCACGTTTCACGTCTCACTTTTTGCTATCAGGATTTACATGAATAAAAAAACATTACTTAAAACAATCATAAGCATCTTGTTGGTTGCTTTTATCTTTTATAAAATAAATATCAACGAATTTCTTGCTACCGTTGCCAATGCTAATATAGCAGTTTTTAGTATATCATTTTTATCGCTTATATTTCAACAGTGGCTAATCGCCTATACGTGGTATATTGTGGTGAAGGCACAGCAGCATGCCGTGCCAATGTGGCGGGTGGTACAGGTGCACTTCATCGGTAATTTTTTCGGTACATTTTTACCGACCAGTATTGGGATGGATATTATTCGTGCGTACAGCCTGTCCCGTCATCTCAAACAAGGTGTGGACGCTGCCAGCTCGATGTTTGTTGTGCGGGTGATTGGTTTTCTGGTGTTATTTTTAATGGCGCTGGCAATGTGCATTTTTCAGGGCGATTTAATTCAGGACGCACAAATAATCTGGGTAATCGTTGTTACATCGATACTTTTCACGGCTGGTGTGCTCGTGATGTTTATTCCCCCGATTCGTAACCTGCTGTATCGGTTGTTGCTGTTATTCCGCATTCGCAGCGTCAAAGAAAAACTGGAATACTTTTACAGTTCAACCATTCAGCTTGCCCAATACCGATCGCTGTTGGTAAAAATAATTATCATTTCCTTTTTGATGCAGGTGATCGGCATTATTAATTTTTATCTGATTGGCGTTGCACTGCATATTCCGGTGCCGTTGGCCTATTATTTTCTTTATCTGCCGATCATTCAGGTGATAATTATGATTCCCATTTCGATTGCCGGAATTGGAGTCCGGGAAGGTACATTTGTGTACTTCTTTTCACAAATCGGCGCTCAACAGGCTGAAGCGTTGTCGCTGTCCATTTTAATGTTTTCACAAGCGATTGGGCTGGCGTTAATTGGTGGAATATTGTACTGGACATCCAATATCAAACTACCGGCAAAAAGTGAGGCAGTGTAAAAAAAAGCTTTCTATTCATGAATAAAATACGCAATTTTGTTGAGGAACGAATGATTACGATTGAAAAGATAACGAATTTTGATGATGCAAATCTGAAACACATGTGGACCGAATTGCTGGCTGAATGTCAGGCGCCCCACATTTTTTTAACATATGAATGGTTGAGTACATGGTGGGAAAGCTATGGCGTCGGCAAGGAGCTTGCCATTCTTGTTGCCAAAAATGGAGAAACGATCGTTGCAATAGCCCCGCTAATGATTGTCCACCAACGCTTTTCCCCGGTCAAGACGATTGAATTTGTCGGAACCGGATTTTCCGATTATCATGATTTTATTATTCGGGAAGCACACGAAGAAGTACTTTCCGCTATTTTCGACTATCTGGATTCTATCGGTGCACACGCCATTCGGTTGCGACACATTCCGGAGTGGTCGGCTAATCTGCCAGTCATTCGAAAAGTACTAAATGAACGATATGACGCTGCCAATGTGAGCGACCAGGAAATTGTTGAGTGTCCTTATATTCAATTCACCGGGGATTGGGAATCATATTTTAATAGTCTGCCCCAAAAATTTCGGGCGGATGTTCGTCGCCGTATCAGACGAATTGAAGAAAACGGAGAGTTAAAATACATAAGAGTCACAGGCAACGATGAAAATATCACAAAATATTTGGAACAGGTTTTCGATCTTCACCAAAAAAATTGGGAGTCACGAAATTTCCGATGTTTCTTCTCATTTGCTAATTCCCGCAACCGGGAGTTTGTCAAAAAAATAACTGAGCGATTCGCGGATAAAAACTGGTACACGTTATTGCTGTTAATATTTGATGATCAAATTGTGGCGTATACATATGGCTTTACCTATAATAATACTGTCTCCCTGTGGAATACCTCATATGATTTGGAATACGTGAAATTTGCAGTCGGGAAAATAGTTCACCGATATCTGATTGAAGATTACATCACCAATGGTTTTGAAAAATGCGATTTTATGCGAGGCGTCGAACCGTACAAAATGGAGTGGTGTAATTCGGTTTTAAAAAATTATGAAATCAGCATCTATTCAAGTGGCCCGATTTCAAAAATTACGGCCTACTACTATTTGACATTGAAGCCGTATCTTGAGACTAATGATACATTCAATAGATTATTGAGCGTTAAATTTATAAGTAAGCTGCTGGGAAAATAGCAGTACACTATTCTTTTTCAAATAAACGAGATATGAAAACGGTAATTGTGACAAATATTTTCAATAATGTCATAAACAATTCTGCAAAAATATGTCCTTGCACCTATTCCTTTATTAATCAGTAGATTGTCAAATAAATTTCATCGTTTTCGGAGGAAGGGTATGAGAAAGGCCTGGCGTAGCTGCATTTTAAATCTTTCAGTCCTGACGTTAGGGCTACTCCTTTTGAACGCATCGCGTTCATACGGACATGTTACGTTTACAGATGTAACCTCACAAGCAGGAGCAACCGCGCAGGAGGAAGTTGATGGATATGGTCATGGCGTTGCCTTCGGCGATTTTAACAATGATGGTTTTGAAGATTTGTATTTATTGGTCAATCTTTATGATAACTACCTTTTTATCAGCCGGGGCGATGGTACGTTTGAAGAGCGAGCTGCTGATGCCGGAGTCCGTGGTCCCGGCAATGGAGTCGGCGATCGCTGTGTGAATATTGTGGATTATGACAATGATGGGGATTTGGATATATATCTCACAAATTCCGGCTCCAATAATTTGTATCGGAACAATGGCGGCGTTCATTTTTCTGACGTGAGCTGGGCCAGTGGCGCAACAGGTTCCGGCTCTAATTTGGGAGAGCATTCATCGTGGTGTGATTATAATAATGATGGATATATTGATTTCTTCACATCAAACTGGGATGAACGGTGTGCGCTGTTTAAAAATAACGGAGATGGCACGTTCACGGATGTGACAACGTCAGCAGGAATATCCATCGATCAGGGTTACAGCCCAAGTAATGTATGGTTTGATTACGATAATGATGGCAATCTTGACCTATTCGTCAGTCGGGCTGTAGAAAATCCGAATTGGTTATGGCGCAACAACGGCGATGGGACATTTACAGATGTTGCTTCACAGGCGGGTTTGGTAGTTACTATCGAAGGTCACGGCTCTGCAGCAGCCGATTATAACAATGACGGATTTATCGATCTGTATCAAACCAGTGATAAAGGCGCGAACGCACTATATCGCAATAATGGGAACGGAACATTTACTGAAGTTGGTGCAGTTGCCCGTGTTGATGACGAACGACGTACACTGGCTGGCGCATGGGGCGATTTTGATAATGATGGCTGGCTTGATCTTTTCATCACAAACTATCGGGTGCCCAACTGTCTCTATTTTAACAATGGTGATGGGACGTTTTCAGTGGACGACAGCTTTTTTGAAGACTGGGAAGCAGGTTATAGTATTACACTGGGCGATTATAATAACGACGGATTTCTGGATATCTACCACTCCAATTCCGGTCAAAAAAGTCGATTGTTCAGGAATGATAGAAACAGCAACCACTGGTTGAAAATAAGGTTGCAGGGAGTGCAAAGTAACTCTTATGGCATCGGCGCCAGAATCGAAGTGCTTGTCGGTTCAGCAAAACAAGATCAGGAAGTCACCGCCGGGAGTGGTTATACAGGACAGAATTCACTCATTATCAATTTCGGTCTGGCGGGAAGCACCGTGGCCGATAAAGTGATTGTTCACTGGCCCAGTGGCGCCAGGCAAGTACTCACTAATGTTGCAGCGGACCAGAAAATTACAATCGTGGAAGCGGATAATTCCATCTTCAATATTGCCGGGATGGTCTCTTATTATTCCAATGCGTTATCGGTAGACGATGTCCGACTCGATGTGGATAATGGAAATCAGACATTTGATAACAGCATAAATGGTCAATACGCGTTCGATTTGGACGGCTGGGAAAATCATATTATTACGCCGGAAAAAATGACGAACCACAGTGCAGATGGCTGGGCCGTTGATATGTACGATGCTGCTTTAACGGCGCAACATGCCATTGGCTTGATTACGTTGAATGATATGCAACAGATCGCTGCGCAAATTGATAGTACCGGTGAGATTACATTTTTTAACGCCGCGCAAATTGCCCGTTACGCCGTCGGTTTAAATCCAGTCGGCTCAACAATTATCGGATCATGGAAATTTAGTCCGGCGAGCAGAATCTATGTTGACTTGGAAGCTAATCAAGCCAACCAGAATTACCAGGCTATTTTAGCAGGTGATGTTAGCGGAAGTTGGTCGACTCAACCGCCATTGTCCAGGGAAAGTCAGGTGACAAATCGATTGTCGGAGTCATATGTTATACAGGATGACACACTCATCCTGCCGTTTTACAATATTCGCAACAGTGCCATGATTGCATTCGATTTGTCACTTGATTATCCCGATCAATATCTCGAATTTGTGGAAATAGTAAAATCCCCCCGCGGAAAGGATATTTCGTTTGTTTTCAATAAAACAGAAAATAATATTCGTGTTGGCGGATATAGCGTGAAACAGCACAACGATGATAGCGAATTGTTTGCTTTGAAATTTCATCTCCGTACAAATGTAGTCCCTGCCGATCGGATTGTGATGAATCATTTCAGAATAAATAATAGTATTTCGGAAACATCGATGATGTCGCTAACAGAAATTCAGGCCGGAAATACGCAACCACGGAGTTTTTCACTAATGCAGAATTATCCGAATCCATTTAACAGTTCAACGGTCATTCCGTTGACTATCCCTGAAAGCGATGATGTCACAATCCAAATCTATAATCAACAGGGCGCGTTGGTACGGATACTTGTAAATGGACGCCTTAAACAGGGAAATCATTCAATCCATTGGGATGGCATGAATAATGAAGGTGTTACCACTGCCAGCGGTATCTATTTTGTTCAAGTCAATTATAGGCACGAAATTAAATTTTTGAAGCTGGTAACGATACGTTGACAGCAACTCCCATCAATAAAATAAGCTGGAATCACAACTAGCTGGCACATATAAAGAATCCGGAAAGGCAGATTAGGCAGGGGGAATAAGTATTGATTAGTATGTTCATTCTTATGATAGATTTTAAACGATTTTGTTATGCATCGGTTTGGACAATCTTGATTTCTTTACTATTTTCCATGACCGTATTTTCACAATCCCCAATATATGTTAACATTAATGCAACTGGGGCAAATACAGGTGATGATTGGGAAAACGCTTTTACGACAATTCAGGCAGGAATTGATGCTGCAAATGCTAATGCTGTAGAAGTTTGGGTTGCCCGAGGCATCTATTATGAAAACATTCAGTTGTATGGTAATGTGGCGCTGTACGGTGGATTCTCCGGAAGCGAAAATGAACGTTCACAACGGAACCTTTCCCGCAATCAATCAATTATTGATGGCAGCAATACATGGAGAGCTGTTGAAATTACGGGACATAACATTATTGATGGGTTTATCGTTCAACATGGATTTTTTGCCTATGATGATAATGATGATGGTCGTGGGGGAGGAATTTTTCTTGAACAGGCGCACGGAACAATTATCCGCAAATGCCGTGTACAAGAAAATCTTTCCGACCGTGGCGCTATTTATGTTAGCAGTACAGAAGATGTGTTGGTTGAGTATTGTGTTGTTGCAAATAACCATGGCGTTGTTTGTGCCGGCGGCATCGAGCTAAATTATTCGACGGGTATTGTCCGGCAATGTACTATTGTTGACAATATAAGTTTCGGTATTGAAATTCCACACCGGGAAGATCAATTGCTGGCAGTTCTTTATAATAATATTGTTGTGGGCAATGTATTTAACAATCATCCCCGGTTTGCAGAGCCACTCCCGGATAACGATTTATACCAAATGGCCAAAATGAGCAACGATCATAATTTCATTGGTAAAATATGGGACTATAGTCCGATATTTGGGGATCCATTTAATCATGACAATCTCTATGGCGATTATGATAGCTTGACGCCGGAATTTATGGATCACGATAATGGTGATTTTCATCTGCGCTATAACTCTCCATGTATTGGTACCGGCAGAGCAGGCACTACAATGGGCGCATTTCCGGAGATTGTGTGCGCAATTTCAGGTACTGTTATATATTGGAATAACGACACGCCAATGGAAAACGTGCTGTTAACGGTGCTGGGTAATGGAATTACGGATTCTGTCCACACCGATAATTCGGGTTTTTATGATTTAATTGATTTACCCATTATAAACGAAAATACAATGTACACAATTACTCCAATGCAATTGGATACTGCGGATTTAAATGTACATATCACAATTGACGATGCGATTTCCGTTGCGCAATACGTTATGAACAATTCATCGTTTAATGAATATCAAACAGTTGCTGCCGACTGCAACCGGGATGGCGTCGTTGATATGTACGATGCCGCGTTGATCGCGAGATCTGTCCATCAATCCACTAGCTTGTATGATGTGGGAAATTGTGTGTTTTACCCCTCTGAAAAAACGTATAACACCCTCATGGAAAATGCAACCGATGTGAATTTTCGAGTTGTGATTGTCGGAGATGTTGATGGTGAATGAGAAGGCGTGCGGCTGATGTGTTGTCGGTTTCATAGTTCACTTCTGTTTTAACAAAAATCGTAATGTAGCCGATAGATTAGTTATGGAATCATGAAGTAAAAACCGAGATAAATGATTCCAGCTTTACCGTGAACAAATATTCAAATAGTTGAATTGAAAGCTATGCATGTATAAAAGCAAACGGATAAGGAGATATATATGATTGTTGGGATGTATCGGGCGGAAAAAGATGGTAATTTTACGGAGAATGAATTTAGCCGGCTCAAGGCTGGTGGAAAGCAGTACGATGGTGATGTCGTCACATCGTTTGAGCACCCTCGACTGGGACTCGCATTTCGTAATGACGGCCTGACTGTTCGAAATAATAAAGATGCTATTTACGTTAGTGATGATAAACAATTGGTAGTCGCTTGTGAAGGAAATATTTTTAATGAAAATGAATTGCGGGATTCGATTGAAAAGTCACTTTTGGGAAATCGCCGTGATAATGCCGCATTGATCGCTGCCTGCTACCGAAGCCTGGGGAAAGAGTGCTTTGTGAAGCTGAACGGCAATTTTGTGATTGTTATATGGGATCAGAAAACCGACGAATTGTACGTTGTTCGTGATCATGTCGGCGTTGATCCGTTATTCTATGCCTGGGATGGCGAAACGTTGGTGTTCGGCACCTCGCTACAGGGTCTTATTCAAACAAAACTGGTTGAACCGAAATTAAATATGAAAGCATTGTACACCTATTTTCTGTTCAACTATATACCCGGTTTTGAAGCGCTGGTAGACAAGGTGAAAAAAGTTCGCCCCGGTCATTTTCTGTATACATCGAACGGGTCGTTGGCAAATAAACGATACTGGTATCTTTCTTTTGCCCGGGATGAAACATTGGAGTCTAAAGATGAGACATCATATGCCAGGGAAATGTTTGAATTATTGAAAGATACCGTCGCTATCCGGATTGCATCGAATGAGTCGTCCCATGGCGCATTTCTCAGCGGCGGCATGGATTCCAGTTCGGTGGTGGGTTTGATGAGCGATATCGGTGCCAGTCCAATCCATACATTTTCCTTCCGTTGCAAGGGAAAAACGTTTGACGAGTCCAAATACGCCAAAATTATGTCCGATAATTATGGTACCCAGCATTATTTGGTTGAGTATCCGGCATCAACAATTTCGGCGATCGAAGACATGGTTCGGTTTATGGATGAGCCGTTCTGTGATATTGGTATAGAAGTTGCATCTTACATTTTAGGTAGAGAAGCTAAGGGTAAAACAAACTACGTACTTACCGGTGATGGTGGTGATGAGCTATTTGCAGGCCATCCTGTCTATCTCGCCGATGATATGGCACATAAGTTTGACCGGGTACCTCGCCCGGTAAGGCAGCCATTAACTAAATTATTACAATTTCTTCCCGATACTGATAAAAAGAAAAGTTTGGCTGTCAAAGCAAAACGTTTTTCTTACAGTTATCAGTTCCCTGTGGATTTGTACAGTAACCGCTGGCGGATTTACTATACACCGCAGGAGATGGCGGCGTTGATGACTGGAACAATGCACGACGAATTGCAGAGTCTGAATCCGTTAAGCGACATCGCCCACCTGTACGACGAAGCAGATGGGCAGGATTTCCTGAGCAAAACGCTCTATGGCGATTACATGACGGTGGTTGGATTCTACTTCATCCGCATGAAGCTGTTACGGGCGTTCGGGCTTGAAGGGCGGTTTCCGATGTTCGATCACCGACTGGTGGAATTTGCAGCTAAAATGCCGTCGTCCTTGAAAATTCGTGGGACAGAAGTAAAATACATTCTTCACAAAGCGATGGCCGGATTCTTGCCCGATGAAATCGTATTTCGCAAGGATAAACTCGGTCACAGTGTGCCCATGAAGAATTGGATGCGAGACGAACCGGTGGTTAAAGAGTTTATCGCGGATCATTTATCCGATGCATCGCTACAAAAAAAAGGGTATTTTAATACGAAGTTCGTGCAGCGCATGATAAAGCAGCATCTGAGCAAATCGCATAACCATTCGCACCGTTTATGGGCGTTGGTAGTGTTGAAATTGTGGCTGGATGCACATCATGTGTCTTAGTCATTGCTCAAAAATTAAATGTAAAATAATTAAATTACAGAAACGTGTCGGTACTTCAGTATGATGAGTAATCGGTGATCAGTAATCGGTGACCCGATCACCGTTCACTGATTACCGATTACCTTCAATCTATAGGCAAAGATTAATGGTATTATCATGAACATAAAAAGGTAATTAATTTTTGAGCAATCCCTTAGTGTCATAGAAAATTGAAATAGATTCGTTTTCTAATGAACACGAATCATCCGGAAAATATACATGCCGACACCTGTTGCACACGCGTTGTGCGGTTATGTCTGTCACCAAATATCGACCCGCCGGGGAGAGCGCTGGCAGATTGGACGAATACTTGGATTGATTGTGGTCGCGAACCTGGCGGATCTGGATTATCTGCCGGGCGCCTTTATCAATCAACCCAATAGTTTTCATCATGGAATGACCCACAGTCTGACATTTGCTGTGTTGTTCGGACTGCTGGCTGGTGCGGTCGGCTATGTTTGGAAACGTCAATTCTGGTCAGTAGCGATTATCATGACGGTGACGTATGCATCGCACATTTTACTCGATTTTTTCACAATGGATACGGCGGAACCATTCGGCGAGCAACTGTTGTGGCCATTTTCATCGGCGTATTTTCTTTCTCCGATCGCGTTATTTCGGGATATTGATAAAGGCGGCACAAACGCCACATTTTTTCTACGGGCGTTCGGATTGTACAATCTGAAGACAGTCGCACTGGAATGCGCGATCTTCGCGCCAATTATTTTTATAATTCGCTATATGAAGGTAAAGTTCAATGGCAAACGGCAATAACAAGAAAAAATCAACCGGACTGGCGGTCTCAGTAGTGGTACCGGTGTACAACGAAGAAGAAAATGTATCGATTCTCCATGAGCGGATTTCCGCCGCCATGCATTCCATTAAAAAGCCGTATGAAATTATTATGGTGGACGATGGCAGTCGTGACAGAACGCTGGAGGTGTTGTGCGATATTCAGAAAGATGATCCGAATTTACGGGTGGTGAAATTCCGTCGTAATTTTGGCCAGTCAGCGGCGATGGCCGCCGGCTTTGATGCCGCGCGCGGTGACATTGTGGTGGCGATGGATGGTGATTTGCAGAATGATCCCGGCGACATCCCGTTGCTGCTGGAAAAAATGGATGAGGGATTCGATGTCGTAAGCGGCTGGCGCAAAAATCGCAAGGATAATATGCTGATTCGAAAAGTGCCTTCGAAAATTGCCAACCGGCTAATCTGTTCGGTCACCGGAGTTGATTTACACGACACCGGATGTTCACTAAAAGCCTTTCGTAAGGAAATTATCAAGCGCATCCGCTTGTACGGGGAGTTGCATCGGTTTATTCCAGCGCTTGCTAAAATTGAGGGCGCGCGAATCACCGAGATGGCAGTGAATCACCATCCGCGAATTTATGGCCAATCAAAATACAATATCACCCGCACCTTCCGCGTGATAATGGATTTGACATCGTTGAACCTGTTTCTTAAATATTTCAACAATCCGCTGCAATTTTTTGGAGGCCTGGGACTTATTCTAATGTTCATCGCTGGCATTATCGGCATGTTAACATTGGGTTTTGCATTCACGCACGATAATGCTGTCAGTAGCATGAACATATTAATAACCCTTACTTTTTTGCTTGTGATATTGAGTTTTCAATTTATCTTTTTTGGATTGTTAGCCGCCTTGATTGTGAAGACCGGCAATAAAAAGTCAGCTTACTTAGTGGAAACATTAACCAAATAGTGCAGGAATAGACAATGAATTCAAAAGATGTGATCGTCGAAGAATCCGTGACACGTGTGAAAACCACCAAGGCAGCCAAAATAACTGCCGCAATATCTGTCATCATTCCCGTGCAGAATATGGAATCCGAAATTGAAGAAATTTATGGCCTGGTGGCGTCGGCCATGAACGATCATGGGAAATCGTTCGAAATTGTGTTTATTGATGATGGCAGTACGGATTCGACTTATGCGAAATTGCTGACCATTTCATCGAAAGACAAGCAGGTGAAACTCATTCGCATGCGGTCGGCGTTTGGCGAATCCAGTGCATTTGATGCCGGAATTAAAAATTCGACCGGTGACGTCATTGTCTATTTCACCGCTCGTGTTCGTATCAATCCGGCGGGAATTCCCAAACTGCTGGAACGCCTGGATGATCAACACGATCTGGTTGTCGGTTGGCGCTATCCCCGCCGCGATTCCGGTTTGAATCAGGTGATTTCCAAAATGTTCAACTCAATTACGGGTAAACTGGCTAAACTGGAACTGCACGATATGAACAGCGGCATTTTGGTGACCAAACGCGATGTGCTGGAGAATATCAACCTGTACGGCGATTTTCATAATTTCATTCCTGTGCTTGCCGTCACCCAGGGCTATCGTGTTACGGAAGAAAAAATTGAGCAGTTGAAAGGCAAATTCCGTCGCTCGATGTATGTTCGTGAGTACCTTCAGCGCATGCTCGATATTATCACGGTGCTGTTCCTCACCAATTATTTGAAGAAACCGATTCATGCACTGGGATTTGTTGGCTCGTTATTCACACTACTCGGTGCAGTCATCGAGTTGTATTTATTTGTTTACCGAATTTTGGGACTTGGCCCGATTGCAGGGCGCCCGCTGTTATTGTTGGGAGCGATGTTGCTGGTCATTGGCATTCAAATGATCTCCATTGGTTTGCTTGGGGAAATGATTATTTTTACCCATGCGCGGGAATTGAAAGAATATAATATCGAAGAAATTATCGAGACAAAAGCGTAGTGTGAAAATGTTGAATTTTGAGTGTTGAATTTTGAATTCATTCGATCTATTCAAAATTTAGTATTTATAATTTACAAATCAATTAGTTTAGGTTTGGGAATTAAATAACGTGAGCAACTTCTAATAAATCAAAACAGTGTCATTCCTGCGAATGCAGGAATCTCCATGCTCGGATACAGTATGTGTCTGCATTCGTAAAAATGACACCAGATGCTAAATAGAAGCCACACATGGTCAGTTATTTAATTCTCATCCCATAATCAGAATATAATAGGAGCATGTGAATGCATATTGCTGTGATTATTCCGGCTTATAATGAGGAATTGACGATTGCCAATGTCGTCAGGGAGTACCGGGATGCGCTTCCCGAAGCATCGATTTATGTGGGGGATAATAACAGTAAGGATAATACCGCCAAAGAAGCGGAAGATGCCGGCGCAATTGTGATTCACTGTGAGCAGCAGGGCAAGGGCAACGCTGTACGTAAAATGCTGGAAGTCGTGAATGCGGATGTATATGTGATGATCGATGCCGACGAAACCTACAGCGCGGAAAATGTTCGTGATTTGATCGACCCGATTGAACAGGGAAAAGCGGATATGGTGGTAGGGTCGCGGAAACAGATTTCAAAAAAAGCATTCTCATTTTCCCATAAAATTGGCAATTGGGTGTTAACCACAATTCTCAATCGTTTCTTTAAGGTGGAATTGAAAGACATTCTGTCAGGCTATCGTGTGATGAGCAAACGGCTGGCGGAACATTTGGTACTGCTGGCGGAAGGATTTGAAATTGAAGCCGAGCTGACAATCCGGACATTGCAGGAACATTACCGGATTGTCGAAATCCCGATTGATTATCGCAATCGCCCCAAAGGCTCGAATTCCAAACTGAACACCTGGGGCGATGGTTTTTTAATTTTATACACGATTGTCACGCTGTTCCGCGACTACAATCCGATGATGTTTTTTGTGGCCATGTCGCTGACGTTCTTTCTTGCTGGTTTTGCCAGTGGCATGTATATTTTCATTATTTGGTTGCAAAAGGGCGTCATGTATCACATTGGTCTGGCCATCTTTACCGCATTATCAATCATGCTATCGGCCATCATTTTTATGATGGGCTTGTTGCTGGATTCGTTCCACAATAGCTGGCGGTTGACCCAGGAAAGTATGCGCCGGAATAATATGCTGTTGAAAAGGTTTGAGCGGTAGGATGATCGCAACAAGAACAATTTTGAAATGATTGAACACGGATCAAACGGATGTGACGGATTTAAACGGATTTTATGATCAATCCGTGTTCTATGTTTTTTTAAGATTTAATAATTTCTCATCCGGAAAATAATATGGAGTATGCATTGAAGCTCGAATTTAAAAATATAGCTGTCCTCTCAGTCTCCGGAATCGGAAACACGATTTTTGCGGTGCCGATGTTACGCTTGCTGCGAAAGCAATATCCAAACGCGCACATTGTATTGTTCGTCCGGTTTAAAGCTGCGCGGGATTTGTTTCAGGCATGTCCATATGTGGATGAAATTATTGTTGTCGATTATGCAATTTTAAAAACGTTAAAGGAACGTATTCAATTTGTGCTGGATATTCGCCAACGAAAATTTGATTTGTGCATCATTCCGTTTCCATCGGAAAAACGCGATAAAAACATATTCAGCTTCCTGACTGGTGCACCCGTGCGCATCTCCAATAGCTATGTGATTGATCGCATCACCGATCTGGGATTCCTGCAAACAAAGCGAATTCCCGTGGATGTAACCATTCACGATCTCGATCAGAATTTACGGATACTAGAAGAGTTGGGGATCGACACATCCAATGCTGACCGTACGCTTCAGGTATGGGTATCTGATGAAGATAAAGCATTCGCCAAAAAATATCTTCAGGAAAAGCTCGGCGCTGATAATTTGAATAAAAAACTGATCGTTGGATTTCATGCCGGCAGCAGCGAAGAATTCGGCATGACTTACAAACGCTGGGCCCCGGAAAATTTCGCCAGACTGGGTGATATGATTCTGGAAAAATACGACGCGGAAATTTTGCTGTTTGGCGGTCCGGAAGAAAAGGAATTGAAACAAGCGATCGCGAAATCCATGAAGCGCACACCGCATATTATTGAGAAAACATCGCTGCCAAAAGACGCGGCCATTATGGATTATTGCCATTTGTTTGTCAGCAACGATTCGGGCAATATGAATCTGGCGCTGGCGGTTGGTGTGAAGACGATTGGTCTATTCGGTCCGGTAGATAGTGTGCGGGCGGATTTGAAAAGCGAGCAGCATCGAATTATTCAGTCGCCAGCGCATTGCAGTCCGTGTTGGGGCTTGGCAAATATAACCGAGCCGTTGATCTGTACCCAACCGGAAGTGATTTGCATGAAAAAGATAGCGTATGATTCGGTTCAAAAAATTGTGGATGAATATTTGCTAAGTATAACTGTCGCCGATGAGACTCAAAATGAAAAGCGGGTTGCCTGAAATTGGAATTGTCAGGAAAGGAATAGTAGCATGGATGTAAATACCTGGAATCTTCAAAATGTAAAAACAAATAATTATTTCCAATTTTTCGAAGCATTGAACATCCGCTGGCATCAGGAATTCGATGGTAAGGTAAAGCCCACGGATCGCTTCGATAATATTTTCAGTAATCTGCATTTTTTCAATTACAGCCTTTGGCATGAAGAGGACGAAGCCCGGCGCGATGATGTTGATGACAGTGTGATTGCCCAGACAAAACGGAATATTGATAAATTCAATCAGCGCCGTAACGATTCGATTGAATTGCTGGATACATATATTCTCAGCTTGTTGAAGCAGCATCCCGGTTACAGTGAATCGCAGCCGTTAAATTCGGAAACGCCCGGTTCAATTATCGACCGAATTTCGATCATTTCACTAAAAATTTATCATATGGATGAGCAGACAAAACGAACGGATGTCAACGCTGATCACATTGAAGCGTGCCGGAAAAAAGCTAATCGTCTGATCGAACAAAAAAATGATTTGCGTAAGTGTTTTAATGCATTGATTGATGAGTACATGAACGGCAGCAAAACACTGAAGGTATATTTTCAATTCAAAATGTACAACGATCCAACGTTAAACCCGGCGGTGTATGCGAAGCAAGTAGCACAGTAATAGAATAATTTTTTTTTGCTCTGCTATTCGCCGGCGGATTACTTATATGTCAATTACAGAGAGATGTTCAAGGCATTATTATTACACCGAAGCTGTAAAACAACAAAGCCCAGGGTATCGCTCTGCGAAACCCTGGGAAAAATAGTGAATAAATAGAACTCTGAAGGAGTTCAATAAGAACGACTGATTACTATACCTTTAGAATTTGTAATGTGGAACCCCGTTGGGGTTCATTAATTTCCTGATATTTTTTCCCAGGGTTGGGATCTGTAACGCCTTCGGCGTAATTGTAAACTGCATATCTTTATTTTACAAAGTTAAATTTTAGGTTTTGGGCAATACAAAAAATTGGTGGAACGAGTTAACTCGATAACAAATTCAAATACATTTACCATGGCCAAACGATTAAACAAAAAAAGCATCTTCAACATCATCTTTCTGATTCTGATTGTCGGCGGCATTTACCTGATCTTCCGCACCGGCGATATGGAAAAATTGCGTCAGGTGAGCCATAATTTAAACTATTGGGGGCTGGCCGGCGTTTTGGCAATTACCGCAATCAATATCATTCTGATTGTCTTTCGCTGGTACCTGCTGCTGAAACCGGTGAAGTCCGATATTTCGTTTGGAAATGTTTTCTATATTTCCATTAGTGCAGTGGCGATTGATTTTACAGGTCCCGGAAAACTGGGGACACCAACGAAAGCCCTGCTTCTGAAAAAACTGGAAAATATTGAAGTCTCTCGCGGCATTCCGTCATTGATGAGTGAAATTATTTTGGAATATTCTATCGCCGGCGTATTAATGGTGAGTGCGGCATTAATTGGCGGGTATGTGGCGATTGTGTTCGATTCGTTCAAAAATTATCTGACCCCGCTGAATATCACAATAGTATCACTGGCAATCATAACGGGTATCATTGTTCTGGTCGCATTCAGAAAACGAATATTGGCGATTCCGTTTTTTGCCAAATTGGTCACCGCATTGGCGAGCACGCAAAGACGCAAGGACATTCTGGCCGCTGCGATGGGAATTACATTGGCAAATTATTTCTTAACATTCGCGGCTGATTTCTGGCTTTACAAAAGCATTGGTTTTAATGTACCCTATATATTTATTATTTTTTCCGGCTGCTTTGCCCATTTCATGGCATTGCTATCCCCACTGCCCGGCGGGATTGGCATGCGTGAAATGTCCAGCGCATATCTGTTCAAAATATTTTATAACCTCGGCGAAATTTCCGTGATAGCCGTGCTGATCCGGCGTATTTTAACCTATGTTGCTCTGTTCGTATTGTTCATCACGGAAAAATTTATCAAACGGGCGGATCAGCTCGATAAGGCGGAATTACAAAAAATATCAACGGCGGCGGAGGCCCATTAGTTCGTAAGTATCGGAGTTCGGTAGTATGAAAATCGCATTTATTGATGAGTCGTATGGGACGAAAGAGGCCGGGGGAGCAGAAGTTTGGACGCGACTATTAGTTGAAGCATTACAGCAAGACAATCATGATTGTCAGATTTATGCCTATGGCAACGGCATTGATACCAATATTCCTGATCGGATAAAGCATTTTCCGTACGTTCGTGAGGGATTCGTTTATCCATCGATCGGGCGTGAGCTTATTCGCAAAATTGAAGCGAATCACGATGTGCTAGTATTTTCGTCGATCACAACGCCGGCATTGTACAAATCAAAAACAACATCCGTGATTTATGCAAATTGTTTGTTTTCACGCCAAACGAAATATTTTCAACATCGCTTGCCAATTAAATACAAGCTGCTTTTTAACACCGCCAGCTACCTTTTTTTCAAAATTCTCGATCGCATGAGTTTGAATAATGTCAGCCGGATTGTGGTCCCCAGTAACGATGTTAAACAGTTTATGGTGAACCATTTGGGAATTAATCCGGACAAAATTGATGTTATTTGCGCCGGAATTAATAACAAACTTTTTAAACCCCCTGAAAATGAAAATGCTCGGGAAGATATTGCCCTTTTTGTTGGCAGGGGTACGATTGCTAAAGGCTTTGATACGGTGCTGTCAGCAACGAGTATGATTAAGGGGAAAGTGATTGTGGTCGCCCAGCGCGTGGCTGGTCACTATAAGAAAATGGCTGACAAACTGGATAATTTGGAGGTGATCCCGAGGTTGGAGCATAGTGAGCTTGTGAAACTGTACCAACGTGCGCGGGTATTTATTCTGCCGTCGCTGTCCGAAGGCGCGCCGGTAACGACGCTGGAAGCGATGGCCTGCGGACTGCCGGTTGTAGCGACCGTTGAAGGCGCTGGTGAAAAAATAGAAGACAACAAAAATGGATTTATCGTCCCGTTTCGTGATCCCGAAAAGTTAGCGGAAAAAGTGAATTATTTATTTGAAAAGAAAAATGTCGCTCGTGAGTTTGGCGAATATAATACAAAACTGATTCATAATAATTTCACGATTCAACATAGCACTGCAAAAATGATGGATATATTCGATCAATTGATATAAAATTTATGTCATTGACGCCGGAGAAATTACATGCCACAGCTTGAAAATAACCTGTTCAATTCCATCCCGTCACAGAAGCAATTTCGCCAGGGACTGCTGATTGTGTCTGTGTTGGCGCTTTGCTATATTGTCGGATTAAGCTATCTCTCGATTTTGCGTTTCCGTTCGTTTAATGGCAACGCTTTCGATTTGGGATTGATGATTCAGGCGATCTGGAATACCAGCCATGGCCGCATTCTGGTAGAAAGCATCAATATCGGCAGCCCGTCGCCACGGGTCTGGACAGCCCATCTGGAATTTATCTATTTATTTGTCGCGCTGATTTATAAGATATTTCGGCATGCGGATGTTATTCTTGTCACCCAAACATTTGTTCTGGGAATGGGGGCATATGCAGTATATCTGCTGGCGGTCGATCGTTTGAAAAATGTATGGGTAGCTGTAGGCTTCGCTGCGTGTTATTTATTATTCCCGGCCATGCAAAACGCCAATTTATGCGATGTGCACGGACTGGTGTATTCCACATCCCTTTTAATATTTGCGTTTTATTTCTTCCAGAAAAAGAGCTTCAAATTATTTGGGTTGTTCGCAATTTTAGCGCTCATGTGCCGTGAAGATATTTCGTTGATCCTGTTCATGTTCGGCTTGTACGCGATTCTTATTCTCAAAGACCGGAAAGTTGGAATTGCGTTGCTGCTCATCGGCATGGTTTATTTTGGGGCATTTTATGAACGAGCAGCCATTCGATCGCTGATGGGATTGCCGGAGTTTGTGTATCACGAAGGCGGGGAAAGCCACTGGTCACATTTAAGCGCCGTGAAAGAAAATCCGATTTATTTGGTTACGTTCCTGGCCAAGAAATACAACATCAAATATCTTACGAATTTGTTTGGCCCGTTATCTTTTTTAAGTATACTAAGCCCAACTACGCTTGTACTGATGGCGCCGACGTTTTTGATCAATATATTAAGCAGTTGGATGTTCACGCATGACATCGAGCACATCTATACATCCACATTAACACCGATTATTTTCATCTCATCGATTTATGGATTCGGCAACGCGATTCGGCTTATCAATAAACGGCGACCGGCAGTGATTCAGAAATTCGGATTGCAGCGTGCGATGTATGCGTTCGCCGGCTGGTTGGTGCTGCTGTCACTATTCTTTTTTGTGAAGGAATCCAATGTGTTTGACGTTGCTCGTTATGAAATTACAGTGCATCATAAAAAAATTGATAAAGCGATTGCCACAATCGAGCCGGATGCATCGGTCTCGGCCGATCTGTTCATTGCCAGCCGTACCACTGAACGCGAACAAGCGTTTGTTTTTCCTGATAACATGAATACGGCCGATTATGTGTTGTACGATTTCTACGCACCGCAATTCCATCTGTACACCAAAGAAGATTTTTATGTCGAGCATCATTTGCCGGTGAATAAATACATCCAACAGGTGTTGGAGAATCCGGATTACGGCGTTTCATATTACGATGAAGGCATCACGCTGTTTAAAAAGGGGATGGATCGCACGGAGGGACTCCGTATCCTGAGTCATACAGAATCCGGTGATATCGAGCATGCAACCGAGGTTCCGCTTGTGGATTCATTAAAATTGATGGGCTACACAACACCGGAAATTGTCGATCTCTGGTTCCCGAAAAAGGATTCCTATGATATCTACTATCGCCGGTTGATCCGTACCAATCTGTTCTGGGAATCCACAGGTACACCACAATCGACGGTGCTGTTTTTCCATTATCGGATCGATAATGGTACCGACTCGTACATTGTGTCCGCTGAACCGGTGTTTGGTATTTATCCGCCATCACAATGGCCGGATGGCGCGCTGGTACGCGATTTACAATTATTTGAAATACCGTATGATTCCAAACCGGGAACATACACGCTATCCGTTTACGCAGGCGAAAAATTACAGGCAGAACTCAATCAGAATGACTATATAAAACTATTTGATTTTCAAATTAAAGGAAAGTAAGATATTGTCTCTTCATCTTTACCCAAAAAGAACATGTCATTCCGGTTCCCGGCGTCTTTTGTCGGGATACCGGAATCTCCCGTGCGCATTTGGGAGGCAGGAATAGATTTCGTTATATGGTTCACAAAAATTCTGGTCACGCAAATACAGGATTAAATAATTTATCAGTTAGCATCGCTAACTGAAATTGACGAAAAGGTTTGTTAACGGATATGAAAATTGCAATCATGGGTATACGCGGTATCCCCGCTAATTATGGTGGATTTGAAACGTTTGCAGAAGAACTGTCCAGCCGTCTGGTAGACCGGGGTCACGACGTTACGGTTTATGGACGGACAAATATTATTGATTATTCCGAAAAATATTATAAGGGTGTAGAAATAAAGCTGCTGCCCACTATCAGTCACAAATATTTCGATACGGTGGCGCACACGTTTTTGTGTGTGATGGATTCGTTCAAACGGGAATTCGATGTTATTCTGATCTGTAACTCCGCCAACAGTATTTTTTCCGGCCTTCCCCGACTCACCGGAAAGCGCGTAGCGCTTAATGTGGACGGACTCGAATGGCAGCGTGGCAAGTGGAATATTGTCGGCAATTGGTACTACCGCATTTCCGAGTGTCTCGCTACATTCATGCCCGATCAAATTGTGACGGATTCGATCTATATTCGGAAATATTATGAGCAACGGTTCGAGAAGGTTTCTACATTTATTCCGTATGGCGCGCCCACGAAGAAAATTAGTACGAAAAATGTACTGGATAAATTTGGTGTGAAACCCGGGAAATACATTCTTTACGTTAGCCGGCTCGAACCGGAAAACAACGCCCACTTGGTCGTGAAAGCGTTCGAAAATGTGAAAACCGATTTGAAGTTGGTGGTGGTCGGCGATGCGCCTTATAGTACGAAATATATCCGCGACTTGAAAAGCACAAATGATCCGCGCATTATTTTTACCGGCTATGTGTTTGGCGATGGTTACAAGGAATTTCAATCAAATGCCTATTGCTATGTACAGGCAACCGAAGTCGGTGGCACCCATCCTGCATTGCTCGAAGCAATGGGCTACGGCAACTGTGTGCTGGCCAATGAAGTCCCGGAACACACTGAAGTACTACGTGACGCAGGTATCTACTACAAAAAAAGTAATGTTGAAGACTTACAGAAGCAAATGCAATATCTTGTGGAAAATGAAAGTGTGGTCAAGGCTTGTCGTGAGAAGGCGTGTATGCGGATTGAAGAAGCTTATACGTGGGATAGAATTACCGATCAATATGAAAATTTGTTTAAAGCCATGTTGGATGGCCGAGCGAAACGTTAATAAGGAAGTCAATGTATGTCTGCACAACTTAAGAATAAAGTATTTGCCAAATATCAGATCGATATGAAAGAGCTTGCATGGCTAATATTGATTTTTATTGGCGCGATTGGTTTCCGCTTGATATTAATGACAAAAACTTACGCGGTCGGATTTGATGAGGTCAATTATTTAAAACTTGCTGCAGATGCAAAACTGAATGGCATTTCGCATGTGATGCACCCATACTGGCCGCCGCTGTTCCCGTTGGCACTGGCGGCGTTTTCATATATTGTTCCCAATTATGAATTAGCCGGCCGATTACTTTCGATTTTATGTAATGTGGCGCTTATTTTTCCGTTCTATTTTCTGGTCAAACAACATTTGGGTAAACGAATTGCGTATCTGGTTGCACTGTTGGTGGCGTTCTACACGATGTATGCAAAATACAGCGTGAAAATTGAAACTGAGGCATTGTATATTTTTCTGGCAATTCTTGGTATTTTTATTGGCTGGTCCACACTGAATAAACGCTCCGTTTGGAAATCGTTAATTGTCGGAATTCTGTTCGGTGGCGCCTATTTATTGCGGCCTGAGGGAATTGGTTTTCTGTTGGTGTTTCTGGGGCTGACTGGTGTGGTTATCATTATCAATCTATTTTCAAAACAGAAAGTTGGTAAATATTTTCTAATAATTCTGCTGTCGTTCGCCGGATTCATGGTCGTTGCATTTCCGTATTTGAACTATTTAAAAAATGTTACCGGCGGCTGGACTATCAGCGCGAAAGGTATTTCAAACCAGCTTGGTGAACTCTATTTACGCACCAAAGCGCCGGATGAACCCCATCCGTTTCATGTACTACGCGATAATAACACTCGTTTGATTGAAGATGAAATTTACCATTTGGGAAATTTCACTGCCAATTTGAAGCATGAAAAAACGATGTCCAAAGACGTGTCAATATTTGGCATCCTGAAAAAAATCGGATTGCACAATTATCAAATCATGACAAAGGAATTTTTACAAGTCTTTCCACTACCAATTGTCATAATATTGGTACTTGGCTTATTAGCTGTGCCGTGGACGCGAAAAGATTTTATATTTGAAGGCTATTTACTCTGCTTTGTGCTATTTTTCTGGTTTCTGCTAATTCCCAGTTTCCATATTTCAATTCGTTATTTCATTCCGTTGATGCCGTTATGCTTCATCTGGCTGGTCAAGGGAGGTGATCGCTTAAAAGCCTGGATTGAAGCCACGCTTTCCAATGTTAATACAATTGGCGTTCCCACAAAATGGATTCAATTGTTGGCGACGATTTTGGTTGTCGGTATAGTTGTGTTTGGCGCTATCATTCCTGAATTTGCCAAGCAGATGAAACTAAGCCGATTATCGACGCAGGAATGGGACCCGGCGATTGAGCAAAAAGAAGCAGGCCTGTGGCTAAAGGCACACGGCGTAAAAAGTCCGATTGTTATGGCATATAATCACGCCGTTAGTTTTTATGCTGGTAATTACGATATTCGGGAGTCAGTGGAAATTCCGGAAAATAAGGTAGCTGATCTGATTGCCTATGCACGGTATCGTGGTGTCAACTACCTTGTGCTCGATGATCGCTATAAAGCAAAGCATCCGTTAATTTCAGATTTGTATGAGGAAAAGGATATTCCACCTGATTTGAAATTGATTTATACGAAGCGGCAGCCAAATGGGTTAGCAACGCATATTTATGAAATATTGAAACCCTGACGTTTTCATATGTTTGCACGTAACTTGTCACAGAATATTTCATTAAAATATCATTTGTGATACAAAAAATAGACAAAGCGATAGGGCGACAAAGTGAACGGGAGAGAAAATGAATCGTTTAAACTCCCCATCTCCTTGTCACCTTGTCTCCTACTTAAAACGACGGATGATTCAATATCAAAGATGATATTCGATGAAATTAATTTCAACTGTTGACAAACGTTCGTGTTTGGTGCAATTGTTGCTTGAAGGATATGAGATGCCAGGGAAAACACTGAGAGTAATGGTAGCGTTATTGATGAGAGTATGGTCGTATGCAGAAAATTTTGATGATTGTCCCGGCGTACAATGAAGAAAAAAATATTCGTCATGTGATTGCGGATTTACGAAGTTGTAATGTGAAAGTAGATCCACTGATTATCGATGATGGATCGATGGATAATACCGCAAAAGTTGCCAGGAGTGAAGGTGCGGATGTTATTGTGCTGCCTTGCAATTTAGGCATCGGTGGAGCGGTTCAGACGGGCTTCAAATACGCATTTGAAAACGATTACGATATTGCAATTCAATTTGATGGTGATGGTCAGCATATGGCTTGCGAAATTGAAACGCTGATCAAAAACGTGGTGGAAGATAAATGTGATGTAGCAATCGGATCGCGATTTTTAACAGCCACGGATTTTAAATCCACATTCGCGCGAAAACTTGGAATTAAAATTTTTACAATCATTAATTCCATAATAATTGGCCAACGAATAACGGACAATACCTCCGGCTTTCGGGCGTACAATCGGCCCGCCATAAAATTCCTTTCACGTAATTATCCGGATGACTATCCCGAACCCGAAGCGATTATTTTGTTGAGTAAAAACAAATTTCGCATCATGGAAGTACCCGTTAAAATGCAGCAGCGGCAACATGGCGATTCGTCTATTAATACATTGCGGGCAATTTATTACATGATAAAAGTCGTGTTGGCCATATTAATCGGCGTATTTCGCAATGTGGAAAGGAAAGATTGATATGAACCATCGGATTGATATTTTGGCGATACTGGGGAGTTTATTTCTCTGTTTTTTAATTTTAGAGTTAATCCGAAAGAAACGATTGATGGAGCGTTATGCTCTTCTGTGGTTTGCATCTGTGCTCATTATCACGCTATTTGCTGTGTGGCGGAGTTTGCTGGATAAACTTGCGGCGGTGCTTGGAATCTATTATGCGCCATCGGCGCTGTTCTTACTTGCACTATTTTGTGGGCTTGTGCTGGTACTGCATTTCACGCTTGTAATTTCCAAATTAACTGAACAGAATAAAACACTCACCCAATCGGTCGCGCTATTAAAGAATAAAGTGGATAGTATTGCTGAACACGTACAGTGCGAGTAAAGTGAAGTATATGAATAAAATTACAAAATATATGATTGGTATTATTGCTGTTGGAATGATTGCCCGGTTGGCATTGATCATTCTGTTACCCAATATCGGCGACCCTCATATTATGGACGCTAAGGCATATGATGATATCGCTACGAGCCTGGTTGCTGGTAAGGGATTCTCGCTATACAACGACCCGACAGTCTTTGTCGCCCCGCTTTATCCGTTTTTCCTGTCGGTCATTTACGGATTGTTCAACCATAGTTATCTTGTGGCAAAAATATGCAATGTTCTGCTCGCCGGGGTAACGATTTTTCTGATTTTTTTGATCGGCCGGGAGGTTATGAATGAATGGGTAGGCTTGATTGCTGCCGGCATTGTAGCGATTCATCCGGAGCTGATTGGAATTACCGCATTTCTGTACACCGAAATTTTAAATACGTTATTATTGGCGCTCTTTGTGTGGACGCTCATCAAGGCAATTAAAGCGCCCGACCGCAAATCGAGCCTGATCTTTTTCGGTGTATCCGGTTTGCTGTTGGGAATTTCCACGTTGACCAAAGGGACAACGATGTTATTTCCGTTTTTCATGATCGGCTTGCTATTGATTGATAAGGAACTACGAGCGAAGTGGTTAGTCATGATACCGTTTGTAGCGCTTTTCTTGATTTCACTTGTCCCCTGGACAGTTCGGAATTACCACCATTTTAAAATGATAATCCCGGTAGCTACCGGTGGTGGTGAAGCGCTTTGGACCGGTAATTATTTCCCCTTCAATGGAGAGTATCGCTACGAACAGACGCGCGATACAATTCATGAATTGACGAAAGATCGTCCCTGGATTGAACGCGACTCCATTCTCATGACGGAAGCAAAAAAAAACATCAAAGCCAACCCCGGCGCCTTCGTTCGGCTATGTTTTGTTAAAGTATACCGGTTTTGGATTAAAGTTTATGAAAATATTCCAGAGGGACTGGAGCGGCATGGGAGTTTTTTTATTCAGGCATCACTTTTTATTATGCAATTTATTTTGCTGGTGTTGGCCATTATTGGTATTAGTCAAACACTTCTAAAAAATTTAGGCGCCCGGATTATTGTCTATCTGTTACTCTATTACACAGCAATGCACGCGCTTACGTTTGCAGTTCCGCGATATCGATTGTCAGTGGTGCCATTTCTTTTCGTTTTTTCAGCGATTGCACTTTTTAATTTCATTGACAAGATTTTGAAAAAGAGAACTGCTGCGAAAGCATAACGTTGTTTTAGTTTGGATTATTCAGACATGTAATTTATAAAATATCTGCGGATAACTACGTTGCCTGAGCTTGCCGTCTCGCCGCTGTTCGCGGCACGAACGGTGTCGAAGGCAACACTTACACAATATTTTAGAGTATCGTCGGCTTCGACAGGCTCAGCCGATGGATTGCCAATGACTGAATAGTAACTTCAGTTTATTTGTAACTATTTATTTTTTTGATAGCCATCAAGACACACGGTGACCCAAGTCTTCCTTAGTAAAAAGGTAATTCGGTTGGCGGGACGTAATAAAGTTTAATAAAGAAAAACATTTTTTTCTTGTGTTTTTTTGTGTCCTTTGTGCCTGTGTGGCAGAAATATATTTTCATTTTTGGGGAAGGATTTTCGATTGCGTCAAGCTACATTTGTTCTGATGGCAATGATTGCCTTCGGATGTTTAGTAAATAAGAAAACCGCTCGGTCCAATTTAATTTTTTTGTTAAGCTTTTATATGATTTTTAATCTCGGTTGGGTTTTTTATCACTACACCGGGATTATGGTTGTTGATTTTCCAATGTTAGCGCTCATTATACTTGGTCATACATCGAAAGGAAAATTTCGCTACTATTTCCCGGGAATCAGCACCCCGGCAATTATTTTGCTTGTTTGGGGTGTGATTACTTCGTTAATTGCATTGGAAGTTGGCTGGGCGTTGGCAGAACTATCGATGATATTACGCGCCTATTTGGTGTTTATTAGTGTTGCCAATAATATAAAACATGTGGATGATATTAAAGCGATGTTAAAGGGATTTGCTGCCGGGGTTGCATTAGAATTTTTTATGGCGATGTGGCAGTGGCGATTGGGTCCTACACCGCTTTTACCGTTTATTAATGAGCAGTTCCATGAATGGCGGGCAACCGGCACATTCTATATGCCGCATTATTTGGCAAATTACCTGTTAGTTTTAATGCCAATTTTGTTCCGGTTTCTGTTATATTTCAAGCCACCAAAAAAAATTATGACGACTCGATACGGCATATTATTTTCAGTATCATTGTTAACATTTCTCATTACGTTTGCCCGTGGGTCGTGGATTGCATTCGCCGTATCGATGTCGTTGGTAACTGTCTGGAGCGTTATAAATAGTAAGTACAGGGTACGGGTCAAATGGGCGTTAGGGCTGCTCGTATTGGGAGCTGGTTTGCTTGTCGTCCGCTATTCAGATACAATCATAAATCAATTCGGCAAAGAACGTAGCGACGCAACCTCGATCCGGTTCGATCAAATCCGTACTGCCAAACGGTTGATAAAGGACAACTGGCTGGTTGGTACGGGGCTTGGTAACTATGAATTGATTTCACCAAATTATGTGTATGATTATGAACGTGCAGATCCTCGATCCTGGCAGTTTTCGGAAATGGTTCATAATTCCTATCTGTTTTTTACCTCACAGTTGGGAATTCCGGGATTGTTAATTCTCATCTGGGGAGGCTATGTCTGCTTTAAGTACGGAATAAAAGTCGTAAAGTCCAAAATATCCTTTTTTTCCAATTTGGGAATTGCGATAAATACGGGCTTCGTTGGAATAGCTGTTGCCTTTATAGCAGGACCGGACATAAAAAGTGCACAATTATTGATCCATATTGGAATGAATGTCGGACTTTTAATTGGTATGATAGCGATGGAAAAGAATATTAAGAAATATTTTTGTGAGGCGAGTAAAACGTCTACGCCTGAAGAATTACGAACAATGATGAAAAAAATGGACAGCATGTTTGCGATATAATATATGAAAAATAATAACCTGAAAAAAAATACCTATTTTGTAGCGACGGGGCAGCTTGCTCAAAAAGTACTGGCGTTTGCACTAATTCCCTTCGCTGCACGTTATTTGGGAGATGATGGATTTGGCAAGTTTTCATTAGCCAGCACGATCATGTTTTTTGTTTTCCTGTTGAATGATCTTGGCATCAACACATACATAACCCGGGAAATCGCACGCGATAAAAAACTGGCCGAAAAATATTTTTACAATGCAATTGCAATCAAAATGTTGATAATCGTGTTCAATTTTATGGTGTTATTGATTTTTTTAAAATTTGCTAATTATTCGATTGATACTAACAAAGCGATTATCATTTTTGCCGGATATGGAATTGCCACTTCTATTTTCCAAATGAGTGTAGGGGTGTATCAGGCGTTTGAACGGATGGAATATGAAGCAATTATTTACACGTTCGAGAAAATATTTGTGACCGCACTGGGAATTTTGTTGCTTTATAAAGGATTCGGACTGATTGTATTTTGCGGCGTATTTCTCGCCGGGGGCACAATCAGTATATTTCTATCAATATTTATATTGGAACGTTATTTTTCATTCCGGATTAAAAATATTTCGATTGAATGGAAGGTTATTCGTTCACTGGTCGTAAATTCCACTCCGTTTGGGCTATCGATTTTAATTTCAACGATATATAATTATGTCGGCATTTTGTTGCTGTCGCTCATGCAATCTCCGGAAATTGTCGGTTGGTATGCTGCCAGCTCCAAATTTATTTCGATTACTAATATTATCCCGATGGTATTAATAGCGGCGACTTATCCCGCACTCTCTCGGGGAGCAAATCAGGCAGATTCCCGAATGGGGGAATTGTATAACAAATGTTTTAGATATCTGACATTTGTAGCGCTTCCCACGATCGTAGGTACCGTTATTCTATCGCGTCCGATTGTGGATATTATTTATGGAAGTCAATACACCAATGCAATTTTGCCATTGAAAATTTTGGCCTGGGCGGCGGCATTGGTGTACTATAATATCTTTTTTACAGGTGTGCTGAAAGCTGCCAATTTGCAAACGCTAATGGTAAAAATCTTACTGGTCGCGTTGACAATTAATACAGTTTTGAATGTAACTCTCATTCATTATTTCTCATACATCGGCGCAGCGATCACAACAGTATCCACCGAGGTGTTTATTTTCCTAACGCACCTGTTTATTATTCACAAACGCGTAATTAAACTCGATACTTACGCTTTTATTCTGAAAGGACTATTTGCCACAACCTGTATGGGCATATTCTGTTATTATTTCAGGAATCATAATTTTTTTGTCAATGTCCTGGGTAGCATTGTCATACTTGTGGTTTCATTATACATGGTGAAAGGATTTACACTGGAAGAAATTTTGCCGACACGTATGAATGGTTTTCTGAAACGAGGTGTGAATGGCTGAGAAACGAAAAATTGCCATGGTCAATAAATATCACTTTGTGAAAGGCGGTTCCGAGCGTTATTATTTTGAATTGACGAAAATTCTGGAAAGCAAGGGGCACAAAGTTATGCCATTTGCCATGAAAGCGCCGGAAAATGTACCGTCCGAATATTCACAGTATTTTGTCGATCACATCGAATTCAATCAGGCATCTGTAGTCAAAAAACTTATGATGGCGCCGAAGGCGATCGGGCGTATTATCTATTCGCTGCATGCAAAACGGAATTTCGAAAAATTTATCAATGCTGCAAAACCCGATATTGCCCATTTACACATGATCGATCATCAAATTTCACCATCGATTTTAGATGTGCTCAAAAAGTACGATATTCCGGTTATTCAAACAGTACATCAGTACAAAATGGTCTGTCCAAATTATTTATTGTACATTCCGCACAAAAATGAAATTTGTGAACGTTGCATTAAAGGCTCTATCTTAAGTCCGTTAGTTACCAAATGTCATAAAAATTCGTTGTTCGCCAGTTCCATTTTGGTGGCGGAAACCTGGGTCCATCGAATGCTAAAAATTTATGATACAATCGATCTGTTTCACGCACCGAGTACATTCATGCAAAATAAATTGATCGCTGGCGGAATTCCCGCAGAAAAAGTCACCCACCATTTCTATTCCATCAATCTGGATGACTTTTCCTTCTCCGGTGAATCGGATGACTATTTTGTGTACATTGGCCGGTTATCGAAAGAAAAAGGTATTTTGACGCTGTTGAAAGCCATGACCGGCATAAAAAAATCCCGATTGTTATTGATCGGGGATGGCCCCCAGCGTCTGGAATTGGAAGCATTTGCCACTCAACAAAAGCTCGAAAATGTACAATTCGCCGGTAACAAATCGCGCCAGGAAGTGCGCGATCTAGTGGCTAAGGCAAAATTTATTGTCGTACCATCGGAGTGGTACGATAATTCACCGCTGGTAATTTATGAGGCGTTTGCTATTGGTAAACCTGTACTGGGAGCGGCTCTCGGGGGCATTTCCGAATTGGTTGAAAATCGTAAAATGGGTTTGACTTTTCAGGCCGGTGATGTCGATCAATTGCGTATCAATATCGAATATATGCTGGGACATGAAAGTGAATTAAAGCAATGGGGGAAAAATGCACGGGCTCGGGCTGAGCAGGAATTTCATCCCGAAAAACATTATCAGTGGATTGATCAGGTATATTCAAATTTATTGAATTAACATGAATGATTTAACCGATTGGGAATGAGCGCATGAAAATTGTCTACCTGAATTATTTATATGATCTGTATGGTGCATCACTGGGGTCGACCCGCAAGGCAGAATTGCTAATGCATGAATTGGCTCAATACGGGCACGATGTCAAACTTTACTGGATGAAAAAACAGCCGGAGCCATCAAATGGCCAGCCGCCAAAATTGAAACAGAAAGTTCGTGGTTCCTTGAAAAAATATTTGGCGGTTCTGTTGCACAATCCGAAAAACATCATGTCGAATTTTGGTTATTTTTTCAGGGAACTGAAAATATTACGTGATGAGAATCCGGACCTGGTTATTTACCGGCTGAGTAATTACCAGTTTTCGGCATTGTGGGTGGCTAAAATGCTTAAAATCCCGGTGATAATCGAAGCAGACGCGCCGAACATGTACGAAGAAAAAATATATGAAACTCAGTACTGGCAGCCACCATGGATTGGTACTTTTATTGAAACACAGGTTATTAAGCACTCAGAGATGGGCATTTGTGTGTCGAATGTCGCGATGGATTATTTCAGAAATAACGGTGTGCCTGACGAAAAAATATGTGTGATATCTAACGGTGCATATCCGGAAAAATACGATGCAGCTCGAATTGAGAATGATATCCGGGCAAAATTCAATTTTAAGGATAAGGTATGTATCGGGTTTGTCGGGACATTTCATTTCTGGCATGGTGTGGAAAATTTATTCAAAATAATCAGGGAGATCGCTACTGAATTCCCCAATGTCGTGTTTTTGATGGTCGGTGATGGCGGCCCACTGAAGCCCGCATTTACCAAGTTTGTGCAGGAAGAAAATCTGGAAAACAACGTGATCTTTTCCGGGTATGTACCGTTTGAGAAAGTTGCCAAATACCTTGTGGCAATGGATATTGTACTGGCGCCATACCCGAATGTAGAAATGTTTTATTATTCACCGGTGAAATTGTTCGAATACATGGCCGCCGGCAAACCGGTGATAGCATCTGCGCTAGGGCAGATCGCTGAAATGATTGAAGATGGCGTCAGCGGCAAATTATGCAGTCCCGGTAATGTTGAACAGATGATCGCGAGCATTAAAGAGCTTATCCGGGAACCTGAACTTAGAAAAAAAATAGGCGATAATGCACGCCAAACAATTCTGAAACATCATACCTGGCAGATAAAGGCGCAGGAATGGTCACAGATATGTCATGATGTTGTTGATAATTATGGGAAAAATTAAATCTACTTTGTTAGATTAGCAAATGCTTTTTTGCCACAAAGACTCGAAGGCACTAAGAAACACAAAGAAAGACATAAGTCATTTACATGTTAGAACAATCTTTTTCAAGTTGAAATGTAAAATACGAAATATGATCAATAAAAAATGCTTTTCTTTATTTCCTTTGTTACCTGGTGACTTCGCGGCAGAACCAATACGAAAATGGGGATTTGACAAAGTCCGATTAAGTCAAAAGAACTATGTCTGAAAAACGAAAAATAAATATTTTGCAGGTCGTAAATGGCTTTGCTGTCGGGGGAGCTGAACTGAAGTTACTTGAATTGGTCAAAACATTTCAGGAACGCTATCCGGATACATATAATCAATATGTGTGCGGTGTCGGTCAGGGAGGCGCGTTACACGAGCGATTTACGGAATTGGGGATTAAGACGTTTGTGTTCTCTAAAAAAAATAAGTTTGATATTTCACAGGTATTCAAAGTTGCCAGCTTGATGAAAGCAAAATCCATCGACATCATTCAATCAACATTATTCTATGCTGATATCATTGGTGCAATGGCCGCGAAATTGGCGAAGGTGCCTGTTCACATTTCCTGGGAGACTGTTTCACATAAGCAAAATTACATGCATTCCAAATGGCGACAACAATTCGCATACAATTGGGCGATGAAATCCGCGTACCGGATTGTCGGCGTTTCACAGGAAGTCAAGGATTCCATTATCGAGAAACGAAAAATCGATGCAGCGAAAATCGATGTCATTTATTATGGAGTCGATCTCAGGAAATTTACATCCGAAAAAAATACAGCCATCAAAAAAGAATTGCGGCTCAGTGATGATAAGAAAATTATCGGCGTTGTCGGTCGGTTAGACCCGGTAAAGGGACACACCTATCTTTTGGATGCGTTGGCACATGTCATAAAGAAATTACCAAACCTGCATTGCTTGATTATCGGCGATGGGCCAAGCCGATCCGATCTGGAGCAGCAGGCGTTAAGATTGGGGATTGCACCGCACATTTCATTTTTAGGATTTCGGAATGATGTGAAAGATTTGCTTTCAGCGTTTAATCTGTTTGTATTGCCATCAAAATCAGAAGGATTGCCCAACGCAATTCTTGAGGCAATGGCATCGGGTGTCGCTGTTGTTGCAACAAGTGTCGGTGGCATCCCGGAAGTTATAAAAGATGGTGAAACCGGACTGCTCGTTCAGCCGACGAACGTTGATCAACTTGGCAATGCAGTTTATAAAATACTTTCAGACGATACATTGCATGCGTCGATCGTAACAAAAGCACATAAGCTTGTGACAGATCGCTTTTCTCTGGATGGGCAAATTGAAGGATTTCATCAGTTGTATCAACGAAGTATAAGCGGAAAGTCAGGAAAAGTTCGGGATTTTATAAATCGGGAAAAGATGTAACAATGAAGAACCTGTATAATTACAGGCAATTCCATTAGGAGGTTTTTATGCGCGGACGTCTTCGAAACTACACCAACCTCAGTATGTTAGGGGGAGTTCTATTATTGATTTCGATTACAACGAATTTGTATGGCCAATTTCAGCATGGCTATCCACGCACCGGGGTTTTTCACTGGGGTGGAGCGCCAACTGACTGGTACGCGAAATATGACATGATTATGACCAGCTCAAGCAATTCCAATTTTGCCAAAGACATCAAACAGATTAATCCGGAAGCAATTGTAGTGGCCACACTCGATATCAATGCCGGTCAGGCAGCGCGAAGTTATTCCGATGAGTGGACATGTGTGGATTCCCACGGAAACAAAATTATGATTTATGGTGGCTCAAGGCCGTTGGCGGACCCTACGGATTATTGTCCTACCGTAAATGGAAAACGCTACAATCAGGCGGCAGCGGAGGGAATGAGCCAACTGGTCGATTTCAACTATTTTGATGGAATCGCCACTGACGGCTTATGGGATGCACCCTGGGGAGATGCCCAAAATGATATCGACTTGGATCGCAATGGTGTAAATGACAATAATGAACATGGCCGTGATTGGGTGGTTAACCGCTGGAAAGAAGGCGCTGGTAAAATTGTCACGCTGATTGATGATTTAATTCCCAGCGATAAAATTTTCGTCATTAACGGAACGACCATGAGCGGATATCGCAACAGATTTAATGGGCACGTGTTCGAATACGGTGGTGCGTTTTCGTCGGCATATCTGTGGGGATTTGGAATTTATATGGATTTGGTGAATGAGCTTCAGCAACCACATGCGACGATGATTGATGGCTGTGGCGCCTGGGCGGGAATCGGCGAAGATGCCCTGATAAAGAACAATTTTGAACTGTTCCGATTTGTACTCGCTACCGCCCTTATGGGCGATGCCTATGTTGGGTTTCAGATAAAATACAAGGACCATTATATCCTTGGCTACTACGATGAATATGAACTGGATCTGGGCCAGCCGACATCATCGCCACAAGAGATATTTCAGAGTGGTTCTGAGAGTGTAAAGGTACGATTTTTTCAAAATGGTGTTGTTATTTTAAACGCTACAATGGATGCTGTCAATGTGTCCGATAGTGATATTCATTCTCTTAGTGGATACAATGGGCCGTATTACCGATTTGAAGGTAATCAGGATCCGCAATGGAATAATGGTGACATATTCAATAGTTCAGTTGCGCTGGAATCGAAGCGAGTGGACAGCGACAATTTTGTGGGCGATGCGCTTATATTAATGCGTGAAAAGCAGGCAATTGTAACTGAAATGATTATCGACAACACCGATGAAGCCACATCGCCCGGAAGTCAGCCGGCAGAACTGGTTGGCGGCTGGAATCAGAGTTGCGGTGGCGGGAACTGGTCAAGTGGCTGTTGGGAGTGGATCGGCGCATATGAATACGCTTCAATCGGAAGCGGATCAGGAAATGAATATGCGGTTTACCGGCCGACATTTGGTGTTCCTGGAAAATATGAAGTGTACGAATGGCACGGTGAACAAAGCAGTGGTGCTGCATCAAACGTACCGTTTGAAATAACCCATGCAAATGGAAAGGCAACCGGGACTATTAACCAAAGTACTAATAAAAGGAAATGGAATTTACTCGGGACTTATAACTTTGCACAAGGCACAAATAACTATGTGAAAATTACCAACGCTGCAAATGGTCCTGTCATTGCAGATGCGTTTAAGTTTGTATATGTAGATGGTGCTGCCCGCGATTCAATCCCGCCAAATTCACCGAGTAATTTACATGGTTCAAACGTTACTGAAACGAGTATTACACTAACCTGGTCCGCACCGAGTCCGGCTGCAGATGAAGATATCGCCATGTATTATGCAGTCTATCGCGATGATAATTTGGTGGGAACTGCAACCAGTACAACATATACAGACAACGGATTAACTGAAAATACCACATATTATTATGATGTCTATGCGGTAGACGATGCCAGAACTCAAAGTCTGAATGCAGCACAGACAAGTGTTACCACTCAGGCGGATGTAACCCCGCCAGCAGTAACGAGTGTAACTTCACTGGGACTAACATCGCTTGGAATTGAGTTTAGTGAAATTGTCGATAAAGCATCTGCGGAAGCTGCAGGAAATTATTCTGTCAGTAATAATATTCAGGTTCTGTCGGCAACTCTGGAGAATAATGAAAACGTTGTTAATTTAACAACAACGAATCAACAAGCAGGAATGCAATACAGCGTTACGGTGAATAATGTTAAGGATCAATCATCGCGTCAGAACGCCTGTTCCAGTGTGTCTGCGTCATTTACCGCACAAATGAGTCCGCTTGTAATTTCAATTTCTGCGGATAATTCATATGAATTGTATGTTAATGGAGTACTTATCGGATCGAACAGCAGTTGGAATGTTGCCGAAGTATACACAGTTCCTTCAAATCAGGATAAAAATGTCATTGCAGTCAAGGCGACTGATCAGGAAGGTGTCGCAGGTGTTGTGGCAGAAGTTGATTGGGGTAGCTATCCCTTTACAACAAACGATCGTTGGAAAGTGTCAACCAGCTATCAAAGTGGTTGGGAAACACTCGATTTTAACGATATATCCTGGCAAAAAGCTACGCCACACGGCTTCCATGGTTCAACCGATCCGTGGACAACCTTTGGAGATGTCGATGGAATTGAAACCGGCACAAGTGTGTCGTGGATCTGGTCGGCTGATAATTCCGGAGATGATGAGGTTTACCTGCGTTTGACCATTTCGGACATGGATATGAATCCACCAGAAACGCCGAAAGGATTGCAAGTAGCGAATCCATAAATACTTATTTGGGGCATGAGTAATGAAAATACTGATACGGCTATTAATTCTGTTTATAATTCTTGGAGCACTTGGTAGTTTAGTTTTGTTTAGTTTACCCAAAATATTCGAACATAAACCCTATTCAATTACAACCGGCCCGGATGATGAGCGTACCCCGGAATGGTCAAAATTTTCCAATGATATTTATTATGTCGTGGGCAGGAATGGAAATAATGAAATCCACCGCACACAGCTTGGTGGCAACATGCAAGCGCACGTTGCACAATCTGTAACCAACGCGCATTTCCCTTCGATTTCACCTATTGATGATAGATTGGCGTATCAGGCATATCAGAATGGTAATATTGAAATATGGAGTCATGATGTTAAAACTGGCAATGAAAGTCAGCTTACAAAAAACAGGGCAGCGGATTTAATGCCATCCTGGTCACCGGATGGTCAAAAAATCGCTTTCGTTTCTCGCCGAAATGGCAATGCTGATATTTGGATTATGGATAATCAGGGAAAATCGCCGGTTCAGCTAACCGACGATTCAAGTGACAATGGTTACCCCGCCTGGTCGCCCGATGGTGCATCCATTGCTTACGCATCCTTAAAAAGCGGAAATTGGGATATTTGGATGATACCTGTCAATGGAGACGATGCGGTACAACTTACACAACAATCGGGTATAGATGATGTGCCTGTGTGGTCGCCCGATGGCAAATACCTTGCCTTTCGTTCGGTCGTTCGCAATAACAGCAATATTTGGGTGCTTGATGTTAATTCAAACAAGAAATACCAAATTACGTATGGTGATTTTTTCGACTGGTACCCCACCTGGTCCCCCGATGGTAAGTTGATTGCGTTCCAGTCAAATCGAGGAGGAAATGAGGATATTTGGGGTGTGAAAGGCCCATCATTTTCATTCATGTATAAATTAGCAACGAAGTCCACAAAATTAATTCGTTTCGCTAAATGGATAATAATGGAAAAAATCTTAAATCGAATATAACCATGATTGGGGAACTTCGAATGTATCGATTCAAAGAAATTGTTTCAAAAAATTATTGGATAAAATTAGTAATTTATTGTTGGATTGTCTGTTTAATAATAACACTAAATTGTTCGAAAAAAAAACCTGTAATGCAAATTTCAGATAAAATTGAATACGTACAATTGCCTCTTGAACTTGGTGCAAGCTACTGTTACAAAGACACTATTTTTGCCGGTGATGTTTCGGACGGTTCGTTTTACAATAGCACCGATGAAGGTTTGACATGGAATAAACTGACGCAGCTTCAGGATGGAAATGGTACCATACGCTGCGTTTTTGTGAGCAGTACCGGCAGCATTTTTGTAAGTCGTGATAAAAGCGGCAAACTGATGAAAAGTATAAATCATGGACAAAGGTTTGAACCGTGCTTATTCCTTTCAAATAAAAAGGCGAGTACTGTTTGGCATATGGCTGAAAATACCAATGGCTGGCTTTTCGTAGCAGAATACAGTAATCTGAGTTGGAACGATTCCTGTGCATACATTTATCGCAGCGAAGATGACGGCAATACCTGGGAAACGATTTATGACAATCCCACCGGTGCACGCCATTTTCATTTTGTTGATATTGATCCGTATACAAACAATATTTACGCGGCTTATGGAGATGGAAAGGAACGTGCGGGATTTATACGTTCCGTTGACAACGGGGATACATGGGAATTAATTGGCAATAACAAAACAAATCCCGATATCGATTGGCAATTTACATCGATAGTTTTTACGCCAAACTATCGTATTTTAGGTGAAGATGAGCCGATTCAATCCGACATTGTACGGACATCAGATGATATTCATTTTGAGAAAGTGTTCATTCCCGATAGCCTGGAACAGTATAATTTTTGGGCATGGGGGCGAATTGATAATGACGGAAATGTTTTATTCGGTAGTTGGACACAACACAATTTTTTGAAAGACACAGTTAATGAATCGCGTGGGGTTGTTTATCTAACTCAGGATGAGGGCGATACTTGGGAAAAATTAATAGATTTTGGATTACAGGAGAAACATTCGGGAACGCATTTCGCGAGCAATATATTCAATGATGAATGGATTTTTTTTCATAGTCGCGGCTCCAATCAACGAATAAAAATTCGTGATTGATTGCTAAACAAGCGTACCATGTAATGATGGCGCTCAGTTATGCGATAAAACTGATGATGGTATCGTGCAAGAGAATGTGCATAAAATGCACCGGTCCAATCATTGTTTTGGAAGTGGTAGACGATTGAATAGATTAAATTGATATTAATATTCATCTGTTATAATTAAGAAAAGTGAAGATGATAAAATTTAATCGGATAGTTTTCACGGCGTAAAGGAACCGCTCAAAGTGAAATTAGCGGGTAAAGTTGTTTATAGTACTCTTTACAATTTTTCCGAATAGTAATGTAAAATGTGAAAAGAAAATTGATACGATTGGGATGCGATGTTTGAAAAACATAATTTGCTTGTTATAGGTCAAAATGAAACAATTAAAGCTCATGATTCGAACTAAAATGAAATCTTTAATATTAAAAATTAGCAATGCATATATTCTATAAGTAACAGTAACTTCAGTAATCCTGCAAACATCCTGTCTCTGTTGCACCAATTACAAGCATCCATCTCTCCGTTATGTTTTGATTTAATACATGCTGCGCCTTGTAGGCACAAAAACTGTATTGGAATTAACCGGTAAAAGGCTTCATTGTATAATAAATTGTTTTGGTACGGACTTTGCACGTGAATCAGATTGATATTAACAAATAAAAGCACATTTTTTCACGACAATATGATCGTAATGTATATTTAAACACAGTTGCGAGTTTTTACAGGAGGATCAACAACTATGGCACGCTCCAAACGATTTTTCTCATCAACGGTTGAGGGATTATTATTAATTCTGTTAGCAGTCTTGTTGACGGCATCACATTCATACGGACAAATAACAATAATGCCTCTGGGTGACTCGATAACGCGGGGTGTGGGCTCAACAAATGAAAATGGGTATCGAAAACCATTATATAATTTATTAAATGGTGAAACGGGTACATATGGCTTCACTTTTGATTTTGTAGGAAGTTTAAGTGATGGTGATTTTGCGGATACAGATCATGAAGGACATAACGGTTATCAGAGTAACCAATTGAATAGTGAAATTCAGACATACCTGGCAAATGCCGGTCACCCGGATATTGTCATTTTACATTTGGGAACGAATGATATTAATAATGCCCGTGATCTTGACGCTACAGTAGCCGATATGGAAAGCTCAATCGAGCAGATTGGTAAAACCACAACCTTTTTGCTCTGCAGCCTGGTTCCGCGTTATGATAATACTGCGCTTGACGACAGTACAACTGTGCTCAACAATAAATTGAAGATAATGTACTATAGAAAATTGAATCAAGGTTACGATTTGTACTATGTTGGCATCAATGAAGTATTTAAAACAAAAACAAACTGGAATTCCAGTTCCTATTTTGATGCAGACAAAGTTCATCCGAACGATGGTGGTTATAATCTGATGGCTGGTGTAATTTTCAATGTGTTAATGAATGCTATCAATGAAACACCTAAAATTGTGACTGATAATTTTAACCGTACAGATTTAGGAAGCACATGGGCTGTGGACAATGGTACATTTGATATCAACACCAACGAACTACGTGATGCTTCCGGAGTTGACGATTGGCATATGGCAGTGTTTTTGGGAATTAAAGATGCATTTCAAACAGAAATTCGTTGGAGTACCAGCGCCAATCAGGCAGGTATTACGCAGGGTGGATTGCTGATGGGACTTACTGGTCCAACTACCAGTGCAAATGGTTATTTTATTTGGGTGCATCCTTCCAATAAAATTATGTTGTACAATATTGTCAACGGTGCGCCGTCGAATGGTATTGATGAAATGAATTCGCTAGTATCATTACCAGCGCCTGGAGATACATTCCGTGTGGTTATGCGCCAGGAAAGCAGCAGCCACACATTTGATTGCTACATAAATGGTGAATTAGCCGGTACCTTGTACGACAATGCTAAACTCTACAGCAATGATGTTTACAGCGGTGTAATGCTGCTCGGTGCCCAGAGCAATAAAATAGACTACTTCAATCTTCCCAGACAGGATGATGTGATTGCCCCAAATGCAGTGTCTGACCTCGATATTGCCAAAACCGGTGCAACATCTGTATTATTGAGATTTACGGCCTCAGGTGATGATGGGAATACTGGTACAGCGTCTGGCTACGATTTACGCTATTCCACATCAACTATTACAGCATTGAATTTTTCAACGGCAACTCAAGTTGCAAATGAACCAACCCCAAAAACTGCCGGACAAATTGATTCGATTCTGGTTACAGGGTTGTCACCGGCAACAACCTATTATTTCGCTTTAAAAGTATTTGATGAATCGCCAAATTTTTCGTTACTATCAAACAATGCACCAACCACAACATTGGAAAGTAATATTCTTACAGATAACTTTAATCGGACTTCATTGGGTACGGACTGGTTGGCGGATGCTACGTTATCAATCGCCAATGGGGAACTTCATAACACAAGTTCAACAGGTGGCTGGCAGGATATGGCGATTTTTAAGCCACGCGCAAATCCGATTGAGGTTTCTTTTCGCTATGGGACAAGTGTTACAAATAGTGGTATGGAATCAGTAGGTTTGCTTTTAATGCTTGATAGTCCATCATTAACGGCAAGTGGTTATTTGGCATGGGTTCGGCCGGATAACGGATCGATTAATCTGTTCACAATAATTGATGGGGCGCCATCGGATGCCGTTGGGAGCGCTAGTTTACCTTCTCAGTACAACCCACAACCTGGATCGGTTTTCAAAATAGCGTTATCTCCCGGTTCGGCAAATCGTTTTATTTATTATATTGATGATGTGGAAGTCGGTGAAATAGTGGATAACAATCCGGGTGACCTGGGTACAGCTTCGATGCTATATTCCGGTGTATTGTTTGATGGAAATTCGAATAATAATATTGATGATTTTTCTGTTTTAAATATTGGTGGCCAACCGACGAACCTTGTTATTGTGCAGGGCAATAATCAATCGGCTCCGGTCAATGAAACCTTACCTGATTCATTGATAGTACGGGTAACAGATAATAACAGCATTGCAATTGAAAATGTATTGGTCGATTTCAAAGTGAAAACAGGTGGCGGTCATGTAAATCTACAGTCGCCTGACAACAACATCCGAATGGAAGCCGAATATGCAACCTTATCCGGATCATTTGTTAAAGCCAGCGACGCAACTGCCAGTGGTGGCAGCATGGTAAGCACTAGTGGCGGCGATCCGTTGGGTGGTAAGGCAAGTTTTACGGTATATGTACAAACCGCAGGTAACTATGTTATTTGGGGACGCGTGAAAGCGAAAGAGGGCGGTTATTCTTACTATTCTTACTTTGTTCAGGTTGATGGCTTACCCGCAAATGTTGCACCGGGCAATGATGATGGTGTCTGGGACTTTTTCCCAACAACTGATGCCTGGAGCTGGGATCGTGTTTCCAATCGTCTGGGTGGCAGTGAAGGCAGTCCCGGAACTGATCCGGTAATTTATAATTTGACAGCGGGAAACCACACGATTGCCATTACGCAGCGGTATCCATCAGCAATATTACTGGATAAAATTTTACTGGCGCCTCAGAGCAGTGGTTATACACCGAGTGGCAAGGAAGAAGTTCCGCAATATATAACCGATGCTAACGGAATTGCACGGGCAACCTGGACGATGGGTACGGTCGTTGGCTCAAATAATTCACTTGAAGTGACTGTTCCGGGCTATAGCGTTCCAGCGAAAACCTTCAATGCGACCGTGCTGCCTGCGCCGCCAACGCATATGGATAAAGTTGCAGGCGGTGATGGACAATCGGGTGTTGGTGGACATGAGCTTCCAACACCATTTGCGGTCGTGCTTTCCGATAATTACGGAAATAAAGTGCCGGGATATGAAGTTACATTCACGGTGACTGAAGGAAACGGTACGTTGACTGGTGGTGTAACTACTAAAAAGGTAGTTAGTGATGCAACTGGTAAGGCATCTATTCTATTAACATTAGCAACCGATGGCGCTTCGAACAAAGTAACTGCCAGTTTTCCAAATTTGACGAGTTTGGTTTTTTCGGCGACGTCTACTAGTGGATTAGCGGCGCGACTACAAAAAACGACGTCAGGTGCAATTTCTGATACCGTTAATACGATGGCTGAAACGAAGCTAACAGCGCGGGTGTTAGATAGTGGTGGAAATCCAGTTGTGAATCATGATGTACTTTTTAGCCTTACTCAAGGAACTGGGTCTCTACTTGCGACAAATCTTCCAGGAGAAACACCAGCCCAAACGATTACAACACGGAGCAATGCAAATGGTTATGTTGGTGTGTACATTAAGTTGGGACAACAAGCCGGCACATATTTAGTTGAAGTTTCATCAGTAAAACGAGGTAATATTTCCTTAACCGATTCTCCGTTTGAATATTCAATTCAGGCTGTGGCAGATATTGCGACAAATATGAAATATGAATCGGGTAACAATCAAACTGGTGCTGCAGGAATGCCCTTAAGCCAACCTTTCGTAGTTAAAGTTGTGGATCAATATAATAATGGTGTAAGTAACTATCCCGTGAATTATCAGGTGACGCAAGGTTCGGGGAGTTTAACTACTTCTGGTCCGTGGTATACTGATAGTAATGGGTTAGCACGGGCAACACTTATCCTTGGAGAAGAGGCTAATTTAACAAATAAAGTATTGGCAACAGCTGATAAAAATTTGCCTTCACCAGTTGAATTCGTTGCCATTGCTGGGCAGGTGACGTCAATTGAACGGATTAGCAGCGCGAATCCGTCCGGTTCGGCAAATTGGCCGCTAGATGATTCATTGAAAGTTCGTGTCCTGGATAATTATGGAAATCCTGTCGGAGGATATCCCGTCATTTGGGAATGTTATGGGGATAACAAGGGTACGGTAAATGGCGAGACGTTAATAACGACTTACACAACGACGAACGGGATTTCCAAGGTTGAATATATTTGTGGTCCGGAACCTGGAAAAATTTCGTACGCACAGGCAATCACCGATGGCTTAACTGGGTCACCTGTGACATTTACAGTAAGTGTGGCGGATTTGGAAGCTTTACAGGCAATCACAACCGGCATATCGAGCGGAACAGTTGGATCACCATTAGCAGAGCCATTTAAAGTCAAAGTTGTGGATCAGTTCGGACATGGCGTCAAGAATTATAAAGTGACATTTGCAGTCAAAGAGGGAGATGGTAAGTTTAATAATAGTGACAGTATTAATGTTTTAACCAATGACAATAATGAGGCGGTCGCTACTTTAACGTTAGGTCCAATTCCGGGAACAGAAAATAATGTTGTGGAAGTATCTGCCAAAAGAAAAGGGAAGCAATTACTCACAAATGGGAAAATGGATGATTGGCTTGGGATTAATTTAACAGACTGGGGTCAATGGGTGGCCACGAATAGTGCAATATCAAGAAATCTTACCAGTGCACGAAGTGGTAGTTGTGTTAAGATAACAGGGACAACAGATGCTAGTTATGGATTTATCTATCGGGCGTCTACAATTGTGGTGAAAGCAAGTACGAAATATAAATTATCGTTTTGGGCAAAAGGAACTGCCGGTATAAAAATGTTTGCTCGGGTTCGGGCCACCGGTGATGTGTTCCTCCAGCCTGATGGATCCTGGGCACAAACGTTGGCAAACTGTATTGAATCATCATCCCTGACTGATGAATTCCGCTTGTATACCTTTGAATTTACAACCCGTTCGGATGCAAAAGCATTTGATGGTGGCAATTTCAGATTTTACGGCCAGGGCAACGGCAGCGTTTATGTCGATGATATTTCTCTATTAGAACTAACTGACGAAGAAGTTCACCTCACCAATTCACCGATCACTTTCAAAGCATCCGCAGTGATCGGGGCGGCGGATAGCCTGGCAGCGATTTCCGGAAATTTGCAGAATGTAGTTGTAGGAAATCAATTGCCAAAACCCATCGTCGTCAAGGTGACGGATAAATGCGGAAACGGTATTGCAGCCTACGATGTGACATTTGCGGTGAAAGCGGGCGGTGGATTTGTCGATAATCATTTGATTAATGCTATTAAACCTACCGATGCGAATGGATTGGCACAAGTTAACTGGACAGTTGGCAGTGTAAAGGGCGATTTGAATAATATTCTCGAGGTCCGGGCAAATAAAACCGGGGTTGGACAATTACGTAATTCACCGTTCTCATTTTATGCATCCGCGAAAGAGAATGATGCATTCAAAATCGAGAAGGTGTCAGGCGATAATCCGGCCAATAAACCAGTTCGGGAAAAATTAACGGCGCCGTTCATTGTAAAAGTATCGGATCAGGCAGGAAATGGTGTGTCCGATCATCCGGTGACGTTTACTGTCATTGAAGGCAGCGGTACGTTTAATGCTGCAGATGGTGATTCGATGGTAACAGTAACCACCGGTGAAAACGGAAATGCCAGTGTTTACTACTATCCGGGTCCCAAAGCTGGTTTACGTAATGTAATTCAGGCGCGGTCGTGGAATGGTTCACCCGAACTGGTTGGTTCGCCAATTCAGTTCACAGTGACACCGGTAACAGGCGCAGTGAGTCCGACGGCATCAACTATTCAAGCCGAATCCCCAATACCTGCGGATGGTTCGACGAAATCGACCATCACTGTTACACTTACCGATAGTTATGGAAATGCAATTGCGGACAAATCGGTTACCCTCCAGGTTGATGGTTCCGCGCGGGTGAGTGATCAGCCGCCGGCAAAATCAAATTCTGCCGGTCAGGTCCAGGGCAAAATTTTATCCACAAAAGCAGAATTGGTTACTGTTAGAGCATATGTAGTCGATTATCAACTTTGGTTGACAACAACCGCAAAGGTTCGGTTTACGGCATTAGCGGCAACTAATGTTGTTTATGTGAGCGGAACAAACCAATCTGGTAATTTTGAAACCGCTCTGCAGGATATGATTCGTGCTAAAGTTGTGGATCGTAATGGTAATGGTGTCTATAATCATGAAGTGTTCTTCAGTGTTGTGCAAGGTGGCGGGCTTATCTACCGAGCAAACAAAACACTGCTTCGTGATGGTGATCCGGTATATACGGATTCCAGCGGAATTGCATCTGCCTACTTCATTTTAGGCAAGGATCAGCTCAATATTGCTGAAGCAACACATCCATCACTTTCCGGGAAAGCGCAGTTTTATGCTGGCGCCGATGTTGGAACTGCTACAACTCTGTCCATTGCTTCCGGCAATAATCAGGTAGGCACAGCCGGCTATACATTGGTTAATCCATTGGTCGCCAAGGTAACAGATTCGGAGGCCGATCCGATCGGAAATTATCCGGTGACGTACGAAGTGACTTTTGGCGGCGGCTCGATTAATAATAAGTCTAAAGTTTCATTAACTACAAATTATTTCGGTGAAGCGCCTGTCTATTTCACACTTGGAAGCGAGGCTGGTTCAAATACGATTGAGGCTTCGGCTGAAGGGCTTGCCGGTACGCCGCAATATTTCTTCGTGACCGGTAATTCCGGCGCGGCTGCTAAAATGGTGAAAAAGAGTGGCGATGGACGCACCGGAACTGTTGGCGGTACTGTGTCCGGAATTTCAGTCCAGATAACTGACCTCAATGGTAATGTATACGAAGGCGGATATGATGTTACGTTCAGTGTATTGGAAGGTGACGCGGAAATTGTTGGCGATCCGGAAGTGTCAACCGGTCCGGATGGTATTGCAACGACTGCCATTCGTTTAGGTACAACAATCGGGCAAGTGGTTGTACAGGCATATGCCCCCGGCTTAATGGTAAACAATCCGGTGAAGTTTGTCATTAACGCCCGTGCTGCCGCCGCAGTAAGTATGGCGATCGCCAGTGGAAATAATCAGGATGGTACGGTTGGGCGTGAATTGCCGTATCCGTTTGAAGTGCTTGTTGTTGATCAATATGACAATCCGGTCTCCGGTGTTGCCATAACATTCGTGCGTACCGGCGGTAACGGAACCATTCTTACGCCACAACCGGTGACCACTGATGAAAACGGCATTGCAGCCACCCGGTTACAATTAGCAAATAATACGGGAAGTTATGAGGTCACGGCAATCCGTAACGGTTTGCCCGGCTCACCGTTGGTGTTTACTGCCACCGGAGTCACAAATAATTTCCCACTCTTTAATCATATTGCCGAGGTAACCAGTCCGGAAGGTCAAATTATTTCATTCCAGGTAAGTGCAACCGATGCAGATAACGATCAGATTCAATATGAAGCGCGAAATTTACCGTCCGGGGCGAGTTTTGATCAGAACAATCGGTTTAACTGGACGCCAAATTTGCGGCAAGCGGGAGAGTATAAAGTCCGTTTCATTGCGCGTGATACCAAAAACGGTATTGATGATGAAACCGCGTTGATCACGGTGACGAATTCCAATCAAAAACCGGTCCTGGTAAGTAAATATCCCAATACAAGCGATGTGATACTTGGTCACAAAGATGTCGGCGAACGCTATGATTTCCGCGTGGATGTAACAGATGCCGATATTGATGATGAAATTATATACGAATGGCATTTTGATGACTTAGTAGTATCCACACAATCAAGTTACACCTTGCTTGTGAATGATCCGATGGTCAATGTTGGAACCCACTTTGTAACGGTTGAAATTACTGATGGCTACGATACAATTTCCGGAGGATCATGGGAACTTGCTGTTGTCACACCGGTCGAGCTTGTTACCTTTGCCTACGAAGTACTTCCACGCCAGGGTGTCGTACTCTCGTGGCAAACCGGTCATGAATTTAACAATAGCGGATTTAATGTCCTGCGCAGCAACTCGATTAGTGGACCGTACGAGCAAATTAATGATGATTTAATTCCATCAAATACTGATGGCACGTACAAATTTCTCGATTCGCATGTCAAATCCGGTCAAATGTATTTCTATAAAGTGGCTGATGTGTCGCTCTCAGGCACAACCACAGAGCATGATATTATCAAGGTACTTGTAAGCAAACCAACTGAATATGAATTGTCCCAGAATTATCCGAATCCGTTTAATCCGACTACCAAAATTAATTTCCAGGTACCGGAGCAACAATGGGTAACGTTAAAAATCTACAACATAATGGGACAGGAAATAGCGACGTTGGTGGATGAACAACGTGAAGCCGGTTACCACACAGCAATTTGGAACGGTCTCGACAAGAATGGAAACCGGGCAACCTCAGGCGTTTACTACTATCGAATTATCGCCGGCTCGTTCGTTCATACCAAAAAAATGGTACTAATGAAATAACATGTTTGATTTAAAGTATTTCAAAAGCCCGTTTTCGAATAGAGAATGGGCTTTTTTCGTTGATAAAATGATCAATTTTGAGACATTGTATTAACAAGAACGGTATTGCAAGTTGCAGGAAGTTGATAACTTTTAATAAAATAAGTACTATGTTGTGGCATAACATTTGCCGAATATATTCGATTTGATGTGCGGATAGAACCTGCCATAGTATCATTGGAATTCAAATTATTTAACGCCTGTGACAGGCGCGAGATGACAGGAGCCGCCGACGGTCAAATCTTTAATGATGTTTTCGGATAGGTTCATATTACTCCCCCCCGATAATTATGAACATCAGTTTTGTGGATGGTGGATTTTCAGGATAATATCTTCTGCTCTGGAGCAACGTTCCCTAATCACAGATTCATGCAGTTCGCAGATTGCATAATCCGGTTTTATTAATCCAGATGGTCTATTGTTATTGGACAGAAATCGGATGATAGTTATGATTCAGAAATTATTATTCATGAGCATTAAAAGAATCGCGCAATGCTGAAACTGATTTTTTTAGCAATTGTAATATTTCAATTATAAATTTATGCAAAAAAAACGTATTGCTTGTATTCTCTATAACTTAACGGATAAATATTTCTTGGTATATAAAGCCATACGCATATTGAAATAAGGATGAATATGATATCTGGTGTTAAACGGATTAGTTTCGTTTTATTCTGCTTATCAATTTTGTACTGTGGATGGTTTGGAACGGATGCACATGCAAGCATTAATTCCGAAAAAATCGCGCTTAAAACAATAGCTTCCGGCAAAGATTCACTTAGTTTTTTAGAGATTACAACACAGGCCGGAATTGATGATCCACTTGGCGGACATTCGGTCGTGTTTACGGATGTCAATGGCGATAGTCTGCCCGATGTTTATTTCACAATGATTTACGAAGCGCCGACTTCCGATCGGTTTTATGTAAATCGCGAGGGTAATAAATTTCAGGAGAGCGCTGCTTTATTCGGGATTGATGACTATGACGGCGGTTCCCACGGCGCTTGTTTTGCTGATCTGGACAATGATGGCGATTACGATCTTATTAATGGTACAACCGATGGCGTATCCGGTGAACCGGGCATAAATAATATTTATGAGAATATTGGAAATAATCAGTTCCGGGATGTTACGGCAAGCTGTGGAATATTAACGCGCGATTGGGAAACACGCGGCGTTACGGTATTTGATTTTGATAATGATGGCGATCTGGATATCTTTTTCGTCACGAATTATCAAGGCAGCAACGATCCCGTCGGTGAGCGGAATGAAATATATCGGAATGAAGGCAACTTGACTTTTACCCCGCTTAATTTTGGTGAATTGTATACCTGCCCTGCCGGACAGGGTGTCACCGCGGTCGACTATGACGGCGATGGTGATATTGACCTGTTTACCGGCAACCGCTACAGTGCAGTCAATATTCTCAGAAATGATGGCGGTGACAAATTTGAGCTTGTTGATCCATCTTCAATCGGTATTAATCACAAAGCCGGTGATGGTATTACATTCGCTGATGTAGATAATGATGGTATTTTGGATGTCATGCTCACCAGCGATAATGAAGGCCATCTATATCGGGGACTCGGCGACGGAATGTTCAGCTATCTACAGTCGTTTTCCAATACCGATGGTTACATGGCTGCCTTCCCGGATTTGGATAATGATGGCGATGTGGATGTTGTCTTCTCTGGTGATGATGTTTGCTACCTGAACGACGGCGCCGGCAGATTTACTCCAGGTCCGGCGATTATCTTTAAATATTTGTACGATCCACGTGCAATCGGCCTGGCCGATATTGATAATGATGGCGATATAGATTTCGCCTATGGTTGCAAACGCTCGAACAATATTTTGATTCGGAATAATTTTAACGGTGGTAACTGGATCAAAATCGCGCTAATTTCTGTGGAAGGGCAGGCTGGCGCGTTTGGTGCGAAGGTGCGTGTGTATCCGGCGGGACAGGCAGTTAGTGGCCAATTAATTGGTATGCAGCAGGCACAGGGCGCTTACGGTTATTTGGGACAGAACGATCCGGTATTGCATTTCGGCTTAGGAACACATGACTCTATTGATGTTGTCGTTGATTTTTTAGATGGAACCCGGATTATTCAGGCAGGTATTTCTGCGAACCAACGCATTTCAATCGATGCGCGAACCGGGTTGAATCGTCGGTATTATTTGGACGTAAGAAACGGAACAGGCAGCGGCTATTATCGTGCCGGCGATATTATTCCGGTACAAGCGCGGCCAGCGCCTGCAGGTTTTTTATTTGCTGGCTGGACCGGGGATAATACGTCGGTTGCGGTACCGGTAAAAATGTCGACATCAGTTTTAATGCCGAATGAACGAGTTAAAATTGTCGCACATTACAAACGAAAACCTGTGGAGATCGACCAGTTCGGCGTTTGTGAAATAAAATTGAATTCAACAAAAAACTATCCCAATCCATACAAAGATACTCAGGTGGAAGCCATTTTTCACGGACCGTCCGACATTTACAACGTGAACGGCTTCTGGGATGGCGACAGCACCTTTAAAATACGATTTTCCCCGAACGAATCAGGTGAATGGTCGGTTGAAACCAGAAGCGCTGATACTAACTTGCACTTAAATGCGACATTCGACTGTGTTCAATCGAGCCTGAGCGGCGGTATTGCGACTATGAACGGATATCCGTATCACTTTCAAACACAAGATGGGATTCCGTTTTGGTGGTTTGGGGAAACCTGCTGGAACGCAATGAGCACGAATGCAGCCGAAAACCTGACCCATGAAACATATGAAGAATATGTCCGTGTTCGGGCAGAACAGGATTTTAACTATCTTCAGGTACTGTTGCTTCATGATGGCAATTGGGGCGGTGTTCCATTTATTGGAGACACCGGTGAGCTTGTGAATCCGGTGTTTTGGCAGGAAGTTGACCGGAGAATCGCCTTTGCAAATGCAAACGGTCTTCAGTGTGGACTTGTGCTGGCATGGAAGCACGGTGGTGATGACAATACTGATGATTGGGAAGCATTTGAAGATACCAATTCCCGAAAAGCGTTTTGTCAATACATTGCCTCCCGATACGGCGCCTACAACGTTGTCTGGATTCTTGCCGGCGAATACAATGAACTGGGGAGCGATAAAAATGTAATTACGATTGATGAATGGTCGCAACTGGCTGAAACTCTTCAGCAATTCGATCCGCATCATCGATTGCTTGGTATGCATGCTGCCAACACGGCAGAGGAACTCGCTGATTTGCCGTGGATTTCTTTCGGAGATTACATGCAAACATACAACCAGTTGCATGCCGCGGTGTTGAATTCACGCGATCATCAAAAGCCTGTAATAAACGCTGAGTATGCCTATTATTTGCGCGATTCCAACGGGGATGGTATTGTGGACAAGCCGAATAGCGCCACCCGTGATGAATTCCGTTATGCTTCCTGGGATATTGCCATGGCCGGTGGCTATTTTGTATCCGGTTTTGGAACAACGTATCTTGGTGGTTTGAATGATCCCAATCCGTTTGATGTTCACGATCCGCGCAATGATGACGCGGAACTGGATTTGCAATATTTAAGGACATTTTTCACAGCGCTGGATTGGTGGAAATATCAACCGGCAGATCAGTTGGTATCGGGAACCGGAATACACTACTGTCTGAGCGATCAGGATTCACATTACGTCGTTTATGTCCGGGGGACAATCGATTCCGTTCAATTGAATGCAGATAGGTCGACCAGTGGCACATTTGTGTTAAAACGCTTCAATCCTCGTGATGGGAAATGGACGCTTGAACACGATGTCACAAACGATTCGTTGATTATAATTACACCTCCGGATAGTAACGATTGGGTATATTATCTCGCACGTCCGGCGGAAAGTATTTCTGGCTCAATCATCTATTATGCCGGTTATCAGCTAATTCCGAACGTTTCTGTTGTGTGGACGACAGATTCAACTACAATTGATACAATTACAGCAGATCAGTTTGGTAAATATTCGTTTGGACACCTAAGTCCCTATCAGGATTATCATGTTCAATGCAGCAAGCAGGCCGAAAGCGATTTGGATAATGTAACGATCACAGCCTATGATGCAGCGCTGACATATCAGGCAGCGATGGGATCACGTAATTTAACCGCATTTCAGCGCATTGCTGCAGATGTTGATTTGGATAGTACGATAACTGCATCCGATGCTGCACAAATTGCTGCCTATTCAGTAGGAATCTGGCCGATTATCGGTTCACATGTTGGGGAGTGGACCTTTTCACCAAATGAATATATTTACCAGCCGTTGGATAGTACACGCGTTGCTCAAAATTTTGTGGGAATAATACGGGGCAATGTGCATGGAGGCTGGGGCAAATCGACGAATACGAATACGCTTGTCAAAGATAAAACAGAGGTTACCGAATTTGTGAAAATTGATCATTCGGATTTACATTCTGACTTGATTATTCACATCCCGGCAGGACAGAACACTATTTCCGTTGATCTGGAACTTGAATATCAACCATCTTTAATGCATGTTGCCTCGGTTAATCGTACATCGTTAACGATGGATTTTGAAATCAAAAACAATCAAACAGAAAATTTAGTACGAGTCGGGTTGTATGGCGTACAGCCGATTGACCAGGCTGGTGATGTGTTAATTGTACGGCTGTCACATGATCCGGAGATGACTGAGCAGCAAGTAACTGAGGCGATTACAATAAATAAGCTATTTATAAATTGCCAACGAATTATTGACAACAGTATTTTCCTGAGTGTAAATTCGGATGCACAGCAACCGGTCACGTTCAGGTTAGAGCAAAATTATCCCAATCCGTTTGGCGCTGTCAATGCCGCTGGTACAGGATTGGTTAAAACATATATTGGATATCAAATTCCGCGACCCGGGCATGTAACATTAAAGATATTTAATTATATTGGCCAGGAAATTTGCATACTGGTTAATGAGAACAAAAGCCCGGGAAAACAGCAAGTGGTGTGGGATGGACGGAATTCGCAGGGTGTGTCTGTCGCTGCGGGAATTTATTTTTATCAGTTATCGTGGGGAAGTGAGAACAGGGTGAAAAAACTAGTTTTGTTGCGTTAGTTGGAGGTCATCACCAAATGAGAAGGAAAACAATAGTCCTGGTTTCCATATTGATGGGAAGCTGGTTGTCGGCAGGGCTTGTGGAGGCCCAACAATTTCGAATAATGCCGTTGGGAAATTCCATTACGGAGGGTGTGCAACAGCGTGGAGTAATCGATTGGGGTGGTTATCGTGATGACCTGGCGGAAATGTTAATCGGTGAGGGAATCGATTTTGATATGGTCGGAAGTCAGGACGACGGAACAGATTTTTATCCCCGTCACGAAGGACATGCGGGTTGGAATGCGTACCAAATTGCTGATAATATCGCCGGCTGGATAAATACGTACACACCGAATATCTTCTTCTTTCATATCGGTACCAATGATATTAGTGCACAATTCGGAATTTCATATATTGTTGATGAAATTGAAAATACGCTCGATGAAATTCATGATTACAATCCCAATGCGGTGGTATTCCTTGCGAGTGTCATACCGCGCGATGATGAATTGGATGGCTACAATGATTCACTTAACGATGCGATTCGGCAATTAATCCCAACAAAACAAATTCAGGGATATCGATTGTATTATTCTGCCCAACACGAGCAGATCGTCCAGAATTCCAATTGGAAAAATGATTATATGTCCGATTATCTGCATCCGAATGATACCGGTTATCATTTGATGGCAGAACAATTTTTTAATGATTTCATCGCCAATGTAAATACGAGTAATAGCTTTATGATCGCTGGTGACGTTCGATATTATCTGAATGATGAAGCTGTGGCAAATGTGTTGCTTCAAGTGGGAGAATATCCCGGCGAATCTATTCTGTCGTCCGCGGATGGCTCATATGAATTTAATGATTTGGCAGCAGGGAGCAATTATACAATCACCGCATTGAAGGATCCGTTGTCGATCGAAGAGAATTTGACACATTTTTACATTACTACATATAGCGCGGCACTCACATTACGTTATAGTTTAGGACTGGAAACTTTATCCGGTGAGCAGCAAGTTGCCGCCGATGTGGATAAAGATGGAAACATCTTTTCGTACGATGCCGCGTTAATCGCTCGCTACTCTGTCGGATTACCGCGATTTGCCGATTCTCATGTAGGTGAATGGTCGTTCACTCCCGACTCGCGTTCGTATAGTCCGCCAAACGTCGATAAACCAAATGACGATTACACGGCGATTCTGCTTGGGGATGTCAGCGGCAGTTACATCGCCCAGGGCAGTTTGCTTGCCAAGCAGACTGAAAAGGACAATTGGTCAATTACGGAGTCGTATCAGACCGGTGACGAATTTGCTCTGTACATTCAATCATCTCATGCAGCGCTACTGGCTTATGATATTCTGTGTGATTTCCCACATGATAAACTTCGCCTGAAACGAATTACCCTGTTGGCTGCTGTTGCTGATTTTCAACTTGTACAAAATGCGTCGGATAAGCAGGTTAAAGTTGGGCTGTATAGCGCCCAGCCGAGTGATGCTTCCGGAGATATTATAGAAATTGTTTTTGATGTGACAGCGCCGTTTACAGAGATAAATATTGGGTCATTGGAACAGGCCGGCGAGCATTCAACTCTCCTCGCCTATCAGTTATCAATTCCCGAAAACACCATGCCGGCTCAATTTGTAGTACATCAGAACTATCCCAACCCATTCAATCCGGAAACAACTATTTCCTACGAATTGCCGGAAATGGGTACAGTGGATATAAATATTTTTAATATTGTTGGGCAACATGTGAAAACAGTATTTAGCGGTACACAAATGGCAGGCGTGAATAACATTCAATGGCGCGGCGACAACGATTTTGGCCAGCAGGTCAGTTCTGGCGTGTACTTATGTCAAATACGTTATCAGGGAATTGTCAAAAATATTCGAATGTTAAAAATTGAATAGGAAATATATTATGTTGTGGTTGAAAAAGTGGCTGTGGGTATGGTGTGTTCTCGCTTTGTGGTTGTCAATTGGAATAGGGTGGGGAATTCCCGGTTATGATTCATGGGCGCCGGATGAAGTGACACCGGCACGGGTAATGAGCGGGCTTCACACTGCATTTTCCGGAAACTGGTACGATACTTATCCGCCATTCCATTATTACGTTATTTCAGCATTCTATTTGCCGTTTTTAATAGCAGGTAAATTGGGATTTATAGACACGTACGCCATGCCCTGGTATGGTGTGCTGTCATATGTGGCGCGAATGGTGTCGGTATTAATGGGGTTGGGAATTATCTATTTTGTTTACCGACTGGGTCAACGGCTAATGGATCGAAACTCCGGGATTGCTGCCGCTTCAATTTTAGCACTTACACTATCATTCAATTACTATACTAAAGTTGCAAATGTGGACATTCCCTATATTTTCTGGTTTACATTTTCGTTATTGTTTTTTGTAGATATTCTGAAGTACATGCGCCTGAAAGATTTTGTCATGTTTGGTGTAGCGGGCACGCTGGCGATTTGCACGAAAGATCAGGCGTATGCGTTGTTTGTTATTCCGGCATTTTATCTTATTTTTACCCTGCAACGGCATATAAAATTCAACAATCCGCAGGCGCATGTTTTCAGCGCCCTGCTTGATAAACGTCTGTGGATGACTGCACTAACAGTATTTGTTGTGTTTGTTCTGGCGCATAACTGGATGTTCAATTTTAAGGGATTTATGTCACATGTGCAATTTATCACAAGTGACGGGAGCAAGCCCTGGGCAGAATATGGAAATTCACTTTCAAGTCACCTGATCATGTTTCTCCGCAGTCTGCGACATATCAATTATTCGTTTGGCTGGGCGCTTACATTTATATGTCTCGTCGGCTTAATCTGGAGCTACATTGGGCTGCAAAAGCAAGAACGATTTGGTTGGCTTTGGATGTTTCCGATTTCCTACTACATTTTTTTTATTACTGTCATCCGGTATAACTATGTACGGTTTTTTCTGCCGGTGTGCATTGTTTTAGCGTTGTATGGTGGTCTGGCAATATCTACGTTTCTGAAATTGAAGTTTCGCACCAGATATATTCAATACGCAGTGTTGGCTGTACTCGGATTGTTCGCTGTGCATTATACATGGGGAATTAACAGCCTAATGCTGCACGATTCCAGGTACGCCATGGAAGACTGGATTACACAACATGTTGACGCAGACGCGTATATTGGTTATGCCATGTTGCCGGAATACGCACCGCGACTCGATGCGTTTCCGCATCATGAAATGGTGGAATTGACAACGGAGACAATGGAAACGAAAAAGCCTGATTATTTGGTACTAAATTGGGACTACATTCAGCGCTATCGTAAAGATTCTCAGGAATATCAGTATTTCCAAAAAATCAGAAATGGCCAAACCGAGTATGAATTGGTGTTCGATAAATATAATAATTTAAGCGCTAATCATCTTAAAAATATAAAAATTCTTACCAATATTAATAAGCTCAATCCGCAATTAGAACTTTATAAGCGGACAGTCATGAATGCCGAAAGGGAAGGAGATTGATGTTTGAAGCTATCGATTGTAGTTCCGGTTTATAACGAGAAAAATACGATAGAAGAAATTGTAAAACGAATACAACGTACTCCTTTTGAGAAAGAAATTATTATGGTGGATGACTATTCCACCGATGGTACTCGTGAAATTATTACCAACATGAAAAGCGATAATATTAAAAAGGTTTTTCATGAAAAAAATCAGGGGAAGGGTGCAGCATTACGCACGGCGTTCGAACATATCTCCGGTGATGTTGTGATTGTGCAGGATGCCGATTTGGAATACGATCCGCGCGAATATGAAAAATTGATTGATCCAATCGTGGATGGCCGTGCCGACGTAGTGTATGGGTCACGATTTTTAGGTGGTCCGCATCGGGTGCTATTTTTCTGGCATTATGTCGGAAATTTGATGCTGACACTGTTTTCCAATATGATGACCAATCTCAACCTGACGGATATGGAAACCTGTTACAAGGCATTTAAAGCATCAGCAATACAGGGAATAAAAATTCGATCAAACCGCTTTGGATTTGAGCCGGAAATTACAGCTAAAATCGCCCGACGGAAAGTCCGAATTTATGAAGTTCCAATCTCGTATAGCGGTCGGGATTATTCAGAAGGTAAAAAAATCGGCTGGCGTGATGGTGTGAAAGCTATTGGTGCGATTATTTTATATCGTTTTATTGACTAATTCTGAAATTTGATTTCCCAAATTGCAGAAGCCAGAACCAAAAATTATAGTACTAATTCTAGTACACAGAAAAACACGGAAATAGAAATGATTGTTATGCTTTTTCTGTGTCCGTCCATGTATTTCGATGTTAAATTACTTTTTCTGGCTATGCAGTTTGATCCTGTGCTGTCTATATATTGTGATAGACAACAAATACAAAAACTGTCATCCTGAATCCCGATTCTTTATATCGGGATGAAGGATCTCATGCCACAATACCTAACCTGGATAAACCAGAACTAAAAAAATTAGACAGGATAACAGGATGAACAGGATTTCTTAGAGGAAGAGATTATACAAATCCTGTGAATCCGTGAAATCCTGTCT
>JAFGDW010000171.1 GCA_016931935.1 Candidatus Zhuqueibacterota bacterium
ATAGCATAACCATGAACGCGCATTAACCCATCCCCCAGCCCCTTCCCTTCGTAAGGGAAGGGGAGAAAAACCTTTCCCCGTGTCCAGCAAAAAATGTGGGTAAGGATCAGATTATTGAACGGATACCAAATTGTCATTAATATTTTAGACAAATACTCTGTTTACATTTATTTATCCAATCAAAAATAAATTGTTATAATTGTATCCATTCAATAAAAGGGGGTAGTTATAATTTGTGCGTATGCTTTCACACTTCGACTTCGCTCAGTGTGAAGTGACAGCGTTACTTCAGGCTGAGCGAAGTCGAAGCATGATAATACTGTATCGTTAATTCCAAAATTTATTGAATGAATACTTATAATTAGACATAAGATACTTACTTTATAATAAATTACGCACATGGTCCGGCGATAATAAAAATTGAAAAAATATGCTTGCATTTTAAATATTTATTTTATATTTTGGGCGTGTTAACAAGTAAAATGATGGACGAGGTAAGGAATTAGAAATGCGAACATTCGATGAAAACAAGCGATTTGGTCTACTCGCTTTCCATGATGACGAAGACTGGGATTCCACAGAATGGTCTGAGGATGATGATTGGGACGATGAAGACGAAGATGAAGATGAAGATCATGATGAAGAAGATTGGGTCGATGAAGATGATTCCTGGGACGACGCCGATCCTGAAGAGTGGGATGAAGATGATGAAGAAGAATGGTCTGAAGAAGAAGACGATGACGATGATGAAGAAGAAGATGATGATGATGACTGGGGAGGCGATGAATGGGAAGATGATGGAGAAGAATGGCGGAATTAAATAATGCCGCCAGCGACTCCTTCTTTAACACCGGCAAAAAGCAGGGGTATCATGATTTCGTGATGTCCTGTAAATTGGTAAGATGTGCCTCCGGTTTTTGTTGGTCTTTGTAGCACGTTTACTTGAGGGCGATAATGCTGAAACATATCAAAGTTTGCTGTTACGAACTTGTGAACATGGTGACCCAGATTTCGGGTCACCGAAATCGCCTTTAGAAATACTTCCGGTAAAATTACTGCTGAACCAAAATTAAGCACAACTCCACCATCCCCAATATTTTTCACCTGATTACAGAAAATCTTAAAATCCCGATGTGACAGTTCACCTAAAGTGGCGCCATCCGTATTGCTATGCTGATGAATAATGTCGGTACCTATGGCAACGTGCACAGTTACCGGGATGTTGCATGTATAGGCTGTTGCTAATAAACTCAGGTGGGAATTTGGACAATTATCAGATTCCACGATCCGTTTCCCAACGGATTCGCCAAATCCAAGCTCCATATTGCGACCTTCTTTAAGGGCTGCATTAATAAAAGCTGGCGTCTCCTGTACCATGCCAAAACTCCCATCGTCCAGAGCAGTGGCGACATCCTCAGAAGTCGTTCCAAACAGCGCAACTTCCGTATCATGAATAACGCCTGCACCATTTAAGGCAATAGATGAAATATAGCCCGACTGAAGCCAGTCAATTAATAGTGGATTTAATCCGCATTTAATGACATGCGCCCCCATCATGATGATAATGGGACGTTTATGCTGTATAGCATCAATCATATGATTGATCAATGCGTGCAGATCATTTGCTTTTAAAATATGAGGCAGTGAAGCCAGAAACGAATTCATGGAACCGCCCGGTTGATATGGCTTGGCAAATGCATCAATTTCAACTTTACTTTGGCGTTCCTTGATTGAGTAGGTTTTTAAGTTAGATAAATCAATCGCCGGGTACTTGGATTGGTTCATTTGGATTTTACAACTCCCTTGTATTTTTTTAATTCGGCGGTAATAGAACCGATCATCACTTTGCTTTTCATCTGAACTGGCATGCGACGGTTATCATCCGTTAACCACACAAGTAATCGGCCTCGTTGCTTAAAAATAGCATCACTACGCAGCATAGGTTCAACAACCAAACAGTTAAATTCACCTGCCTTAACCTTAATACGTTCTTTTTTATGAACTTTAATTTCGAGCGGATATAGCTTTTTATCCGCATGATTATCGATAAACAGCGATTTACCAACTTCCATCGGAAGGGTGCGGATATAGTAGAATGTCGTCAAAATGTCTTGAATGCAAGGCGGAATGCGAAGCGTATCCCGTTTATCGGTAATTGCCAGTCTGTTTAATTGATCGTATTCAACATATTGATCCGCTTTGTAATGTCCCTCACGCAAATGTTTCTCATATCGCCACGCATATAATCCATCACGGTCCATGAATGATTCTACGCGATCACGTACTTTGTAGAACGCGGAGAAAAAGCGATTTGATCGTGCTTCGGTAACGATATGATAGCAGGGACGGTTGTTGATGGTGACAATGGCTTTAAGTGACATTGTGGCAGAACCGGCAACAATAACACCGTAACGGATATTAAACGTTAATTCCTCGCCGGTTTTAAATGATGTTTGTTTGATCACTCGATTTAAGGAATGTGTCGTATCAAAGTAGGCGAATTTATCTTTTTTTGAAGATAAAGGTAACATCTCAAAACCCGGCGGCGCCGGTTTCGAGCTATCAGCTAGTGCAATATCTGTCAGTGTCGTGTCCACTGAACTAAACGGATCATCTGCATCATTCGAATTATCAATTTCCGGATTAACAATCTGGTTGATGGTATCAGTGGTTTGCGTTGTCGATTCTGAGTCTACCGTAGTTGAGTCATTGGCTGTGGAATCCGTCATCATTTCAATATTGGCATTCTTTATGGAATTCGAATCGGATTTTATTTTTTTGGTTGTAGAATCCTGAGAAAAGGCTGCTTGTAGCCCAACCATACCAACAGCAATAATCAGGATTACCAACATCTTTGTGACGACAGATATTAATATTTTATAAAATCGAATTACCATGTAAATCCCTTTCCCGGCCCAGCAATTATTTCTCCATTGCTAATTTCTTTATTGCCATATTATACGCACTATCGACTGTTATTTTATCCATGCAGTCAAAGTGAGCACATTTTTCTATCGTACATTTATTACATCGAATGTTAACAGGTGGCATTAAAACAGAATCGTGGATTCGATTGTATGGCCCCCAACGTTCCGGTAAGCATGGGATAATCGGACAAAAAAACGAGACAACTTCGGTGCCGACAGCCACTGCCAGATGAAGAGGCCCTGTGCTATTGGCGATAAATAAACGACTTCGTTTAATTAGTGCAGCCAGTTGTTTGATGGTTAGCTTCCCTGCTAGATTTATCGGTTTGGACTGCGTTTTATTTAGAAGCTCATTTGTTAATTCTCGTTCATCCAGCCCCCCGGTAATAATCAGGCGAATTTTGGGAATAGCGCTTAACCGATCGATCAGCTCGGCAAACCGTTGCAACGGCCAGTCGCGTGCCGAACCACCACTTCCCGGATGGATCATTACACATTTTTCATCCGCCTTGACTTTGAATTGTTGCAACAATAATTCCATATCATGATGCGCTGATTGAGGTATATGAAAATGGAAGTCTACAGTTTCAGGTACAGGGATATTAATTGTTTGCAACATGCGCAGGTTATAATCGAGTTCATGGTGCTCGGCTGTTTTTCGGTGTTCAAAAATCCGCCGGTTGAACAAAAAGGAATACCATCGATACCCGGAACCTACACGGATTGGTATTTTTGCTGCTGCAAGCAGGGAAGCCAACCGAAAGCGAGGATGTAAAATAAATGCGTGATCGAAATTATACTGGCGAATTGTTCTGATTTGTGATAGAAACGGTAGTGAGTCAATGTCTTCAAGGCAGATAATATCATCCAGATGTGGATGCCCATCAACCAGTTCATAAGTATATTTTCGAACCAGCATTGTAATATATGAATTGGGAAAATGAGCCTTTATCGCTGAGAGTACAGGGGTAGATAAAATTACATCACCCATACGATCGGTACGCACAACAAGAATGCGATGCACAGCTACTGATTTCAGATCGGCTCCTTATAGACAAAGTTTTCCATCAATTAATTGTTCGAGAAACGGCTGGATGCGGATCAGTTCTTTTTCAATTTCATTGATAACGCGTCGATATACCCGCATACTTTGTCCGATCGGATCGTCAATCGATAATCGGAAGGGTCTGTCACTGCCGGTTGCAAATGATTTCAGCAAAAAAACATTTTCCTGGTATTCCGGAAAATAAGTAAGCATGTATTCAAAATGATTTTCCGCAAGTGCAAATATCAGATCGGCTTCAGCCATCTGCTCCAGTGTTAATCCTTTGGAACGATGTGATGAAATATCAATTCCTTTTTCCTGCGCAACTGCAATGGCATTCAAAGTTGCCGGATTATTATTGATACCTAGTGTTCCGGAAGAATGAATTTTGACTTTGTCTTTGTATTTGTCATAGAGCATTTTCTTCAACAAGCCTTCCGCCATCGGACTACGACAACTATTTCCGGAGCAAACAAAATTAATAATAAAAATATTTTTATTCCTTTTAGCTGAAGTCATAAAGCTATCCATTCAAAATAGTTACAATTTGTTGTCGCGTAATTACGCCGTCCCGAATAAGTTTGGGGGGATCGGTTGAAATATCAACAACTGTTGATGGCATCCGTGATGTTGCAATACCCCCATCAATCAGCGCGTCAAGTTGATCGCCGAATGCATTCGCAACTTCTTCTGCGCTCATCGGATTCTGATCGCCGGAAATATTAGCGCTTGTGGAAGTAATTGGCACGCCGCAATAACGCAAAAGTTCCAGACAGACAGGATGATCAGGGATGCGGATACCAATGGTCGAACGGCCACCTAATAATGCCGACGGCAGGTTATTCGCCGCAGGAAACAGCATTGTTAAGGGACCCGGCCAAAATGCATCAGCCAGGCGAAGCGCAGCGTCCGGAATTGATTTAACAATTCGGTTTATCATTTCGGTGTCAGATGCGATAACAAGAATCGGTTTGTCCTGATCACGTTGCTTTAGTCTAAAAATATTATGAATTGCCGGTTCACGTAAAGCATTTGCCCCTAGTCCGTACACGGTTTCGGTCGGATATCCGATAACACCATCACGCAAAATGATTTTTGCGGCTTGCTCAATTAATGCTGGTTCCGGATTCTGCGGGTTGATTTTGAATATCTTCATAGCTCAGTATTTTTTGAACGACCAGTTCGGGTTCGATGTCCATCATGCAACGAAAGTGCTTTTCAGGACATATTTTTCCTCCGTGAATTCCGCACGGTCTGCAATATAAATCAGGTATTTCTACAATTTGATTCCCTTTACCGTAGGGAGCAAATCCAAATTCGGGAATTGTGGGGCCGAAAAGAGTAATCACCGGAATTTTGACAGCAACACCCAAATGGGTTGGTGCGCTATCGTTTGTTAGTAATAATGTGCATTTTTTTAGAAGTTCGGCAGATTGCCGTAAGGTAAACAGCGCGGCTGCATTTACTAAAGGAAATTCAACACGTTCCTGAATAAAATCACAGAGCGCTTCATCCTTTTCTCCACCTATTAGTATGAATTGTAACGTCGGGCGCAGGTTATGAAGCATTTCGATAACCCGGATGAACTTTTCCGGCGGCCAGCGCTTGGTTTGCCATACAGAACCCGGAGCGATTGCGATGCAAGTGTTTTCCTGCGAAAATGGTTGTTCAGATAGCCATTTTGTTACCAGTTCAGCATCATCTGTGTTTGGTAATATCACCGGAGTTGTATAATGAATCGGGCTGTTGAGTACTGTTAAAAAAGCAAAATTTCGTTCTACTTCATGACTGTTTTTCTGGTAATTGACCAGATGCGTAAATAGCATGCGGCCCTCGCTGGTATTAAACCCGATACGTAACGGTATTCGGGTTAACCAAATAAGCATTGCGCTGCGAAATGAACGATGGGGGACAAACGCAATATCATAGTTCTCTTTTCGTAATTGAAATACCAGTTTTAGCAGTTGGAATAATCCTTTCTGCTTGTCGTGTTTGTCATATGTAATAATGCGATTAATATATGGATTTGTCTCCACAATATTCGCTGCTGCCGGTGTGCATAAAAAATCTATTGTTGCATTAGGGCATGATTGATGAACAGCTTCGAACAATGGCGTTGCCAGAATAATGTCGCCAATAAAAGCGGTATGGACAATAACGATTCGCTTAATATTTTCCGCATTGATCATAATCGCTCCGTAGCAGCAGATGGTGGTGTTTTCCAGCGCCGGTGCATCCAGAAGTACTGTTCAGGATATGTTCGAACATATTTCTCGACTGTATTGTTGTAGTATGTGAGAAAAGCGTGTAACCCGGTTTCATCTTCACTAAACGTATTTATATCCGGAAAATCCACAAGCTCTGTATGAATTTTTCCATTGGATCCACGAACGCCAAACCCTAATAATACCGGTGTTTTATAGCGAATTGCAATATTCGCTGAACCGGTGGTGGTTGATGCCGGACGCCCAAGAAAATTGATAAAAGCGCCATCTTTACCAGCATCTTGATCCATTACAACGACAATGATTCCTTTTTTACGCAATGCGGAAAATATGCCTTTTGCAGCGCCTCCGCCAATTTTTAAGGGTCGCAGACCGGTATGCATACGATTTTCTTTAATTAATTCATCAACAGCTTTATTTTTTTGTTCCATAAAAACGCAATATGCCGGATATTCCATATTTGCTAATGTAGCAGCCAGATATTCCCAGTTACCGAAATGTGCTGAAAGAAGCAAGAGTCCTTTGTTTAGTTTCATCTTTTCATGAATCAATTCCGAATTGACGATGGGTATTTCATTAAGAATTTCAGAACGATTCATTTTTTGCATACCGGCAAATTCCATGATCATGCGCCCAAAGTGTTGATAATTCTGGCGAAGAATTGCATGCAATTCCTGTTCGGATTTTGAATCGGAGAAAGCTGAACGCATATTTTCCAGAGCGACATTTCGTCTGATTTTTAATACATAATAGAACAGATCACCGAGAAAATCGCCAACATGGTGTGCTGTCTGAAGTGACAGGCTACGTGCCACGCGTGAAAGAAAAAGAGTCAGTCTGTATTCAATTGAGTGCTTCACCATAATTCGTTTTCTTCTTCCTGCTCCCAGCGTTTAATAGTTTTCCAGTTGCGAAATCGAATGGAAATAAAACCAACTAAAAATATTCCCAGAATAATAATCCAAAGATAGTTATCAATATCGGCAAGAAAATTCCAGCGATGGCGTTTCTGTATATATTTAAACCAGGCTAGTTCAAAATCCCACAAGTCGATACCGAGCGTTTGTTGGAATGCATCATCAAGTGTTGGCGCATCATTTATAGCATAAATTAGCTGATTCAATTTTTCAATACCATACTTATCGACCAGGAATAAAATCGTTAAATAGCTCTCCTGATATGCAAGATGAGCCTTTGTTTGATCAAATGAAAGCACACGATCAATATCACTCAACGCAATAATTGAGTTTGAGAGTAACGCTTTCGATACTAAACTACGCGACGCCAGAACCTTATCATCCGAATAATATACAGCCAGCCCTTCATCAAACCAACGGGGGATTGGTTTATTTATTATTGAGTGTACCATGATGTGTACGAGTTCATGAACTGCTGTGGTATGTAATTCCGGATAAGGTTGATATGTTTTCAAAACGATGGTTCGCTGACTTGGAATAGCCGCACCCGCCGACCATTCCGGCAGTGCATTGGACGTCAACGCGTTATATTGCTGTTCCGATGCGCATAAATAAATTGTAATCGGCGCCTCGGAAGGAATTTTTAATTCATGTTTAATACGAGTGAATGTCGGATACAAAAAATGCGACAACGAGGTCGCACTGTTCATATTGTTTAAATAATAAATACGAAACGGTTGTTGCACGATTGATTTCCAAGTGTCGGCGAATAACTGACTATTCACACAAAAGAAGATGAATAAGACAATCGCAAAAAAGAAAATCACTCGCTGTTTCTTATTAGACATACTTATTGATATAATCCCAAATAGATTCGGACATAACATCAACATGTTCTTTTATCTTTTTACGTCCACACTCTTCGTGTATTTCGATACATTCCGTACCTTTACAATGATAAGCTGGTTGAGTGCAGCCATTTTGTTTTTGAAATATTGGCGTTGGTGTCATCTTTCGGGTAATTTCTTTACGATCGAAATGTTTGCCCCGGCTTACCAGGCCAAATTCCACTGTTTTTTCCCAGACAAATTTTTGAACATCGACTATTTCATTCGTCTCGAGATTATCGATCATCGAACTTACTTTATCACCATGAAATAAATGGTATAATAAGTGAACTTTGGAACTCAGCTTTAAAGAACCATTCTTGATGTCTTTCATAGAAGCATTCTCCGGGATGCGATATCATTAGGGCTGAATCACTAGATTGAAGTGTTCTCAATGGAGTCTGAATATACATATAAAATTAAACTTTTTCAAGCAAAATATCGATCAGAGTGGCCACAATTTTTCGCGCGCTTATTGGGTCTGTCGCAGTACAAAATGAAAATCGGGTTTCTTTTTCGATGGGAATTCCAGCAACTTCATAAAAATCAGGCGACATGGGAATTTTAGTAGTATTTTTAACGCAACCGACAATCATGAGCGGCGCATGAAATTGGGCAGAAAAGATATCGAGTGTGGGCGATAACTTCTCCAGTGAATCCGCGTCATCCCAGTCGAATAAAAGAATGTAACCAAGTAATTTGGGGGAAATTAAATCCCAAGATACTGCGTCAATATTCCCATTTAATTGAACGCCATAAATATGGACAGCTAACTCATCGTTGACTGGCATTCGCCCGTAACAGGTTTCGTCGTTTTTTTGTTCCAAAACATCACATACGGAGGCAATGAATTGTTCGCATAGTTTGCCCGGTGGACTTACAACTAATAATTCCCCAATCCTCATTCCATATCCCTCTTACATGAACTACAACAATTTTTCGCGAATCATCATCAATTCAGTTTTGTTCAAAAAAAGCTTTTGGTTGAAAATACGGTGGGTTCGTCGGCGATCAGACATTTTACGCCTGTCATCAGTTTGGCGCCTGTCATCCTGGCGACGATCTTCATCCTGGTCAGACGGCTCCTGAGGATTGTTTTGCAGTAAATTGTGCAGGAGATGGCTGGTATCTCCATTTTTGGGCGTATTTACTTTTTCTTTAAAAAGAGAAGCGACCTTTTTTTTTTCATCAGAAAATGGAGAATCGGATTCTTTTAAATACCCTTTTTCATAAAGTTTGAAAATTAATTCCAGTGCTTTAATATCATCAAACGGACTCTGCACAACCATTTCATAAATAATTTTGCTGCCATTTAATGTTGAAATCAATTTTCGTTCATCATCGGAAATATTATTTTTTGTTGACGTTAATTCGGTAATGTACAAGGCACTTGTGAGAGGGGGAAGGTTATATTTAATCTTGTCCCATTGTTCTATCCGCTCCCGGCCAAATTCAATTATTAATTCATTTGGCTGTACAATTACCTTGGGACGATTGAAATCTGTATATTCGATAAAATATCGACCTTCCGTCCATACAATAAGTTTTGTAAGTGCTTCATCAGCCTCGAAATCTTCAAATACGGCATCGTGAACATTGCCTTGATAAACAAAAATACTGCCTTCGAACTGTCCCTGTTTTAAATGTATAATCGCATTCTTTTTTTCCGATTCCAGCGTTTTAATTAATTCAATAACGTTTTTCTCACCCAAATTGCCGCCAAAACCATTCGTGCTATATTCTTCATGATTCTGCAATTCTTCAATTTCTTTGAACAGATTTTCCACACGTGCAACCACTTCTTCCACATAAAACGGTTTGGAAATAAAATCATCCACACCCAGTTCAATGGTTCGAATTCGATCGTCCACTCGTTTTTGATTGCTCATTACAATAAACGGGATGTTTTTAAGCTCCGGAATGGTTTGAACATGTTTGAAAAACGAATAATCCGCATTTTCCGTGAGATCAACATCAGCAATGATCATTTGCGGATGGATATCCTGAATGATTTCCAGCGCCTTGTGAGGATCATCAAAAGAGAGTACGTCATAGCCCGCCTGATTTAAACTTTTGCGTAATCCGCCAATATAATTTGAATCTTCATCTATGATTAAAATTTTATCTTTTTCATGCGACTTCATGTAGATAATTCCCATTACTTATAATAATCTGAATTGAACGTAAAGCTACCCCGATACAATAGAATCTGAGTGTCGGTTAGCAGCCGTCAGCTCACTATTAAAAAATTGAAACGCACAAAACCATTCACACGTCAAGTGATCTGTAAATTATACTGAATATGGTGTTTTATAATAGTTTAATACTAAAAACAGAAGGCTACTTGCTTCTTTCAGATAGAAATGTTTTCCATGACTTGTTTGATATTCTTATTCGTGGATAACATGTCATTCGTGCGTGCATGTACCGCAGAATCAAGCAGCTTACGGATTCCTGCAGTTTCGACCGGATCCCATGCGACAATTGAGACATCTTCCGAAATACCAAGTTTATACCTGATGATTTCTATGGATAACACATGTTGATCGTGGAAATTTGTTACAGCAACTGAGTAGGGCAGCGAATAGGAACTTGATATTGATTGAACGAGATATTTTAGATAATCCCAATCGGGTTCGCGGGTTGCATCAATAACAAATAGAGCTCCGCGCAAAGAACGTGACAATCCAGTCAATAATTGACTAAATTTTTCATCGGCGTTCACACCCAACAACGTATACATATCAAAATTATTCAGAGCTATTTTTCCAAAATGGACTTTTATATTCTTAAGGGCTTCAATCTCACGAGTCTGGAAAGTGTTGTTCGTCAGAATGTCCATAACTTCATCCAGACTATCTTCGTCCAATCCAATTGTAATGATTTGATTTTTTTCCTGAACAACAGTCGGAGTTGTTTTCTTTTGTTCTATTGGTACTTGTTTATCATAAACAGACACATTGCTTGAAGGACGTTCTATTTCAATATCGTGATCAATTTCGTCTTCTTGATTATCAATTTCAGAATCAGAATCTATTTCATCATACTGTTGTTGTTTCTTTATAAATTCATCACGATTGAAACGTGGCATTGGAAATTCAGAAGTATTATCAATCGTTTCTGCTTGTGGCGAATCATTGTGGACACCATTGCTCGGTTCTATATACGATTCGATTTCATCTTCTATGTCATCCATATCTTCCATGTCATCATCATGATCTGTGAATGATGGCACAAAAGGTGGCGGCGATTGGTCTATGTTGGAAATCGGCCGATCAGATTCCTCATAGTCTTGCGGCAATTCGGGCGCTTCAAGAAATCCCGGCATGTCGTCTTCATCGTCGTCATCTTCGATATAATGTGCAGTTTGATCGTTTTCTAAAAATGCGGGTGAATGAATCTCTTCTTCTGATGTTGACTTTTCTTCGAATTCATTGGTTGAAGCCAGTACATCTTCCTGCACATTTTGATGATTGTTTTGGTCTATCCGCGTCAAGTCAATTGTAGGAGTTGCCGTTTCATCATCTAATGTGTTCTCAAAAGATGTCACAGGGGTTGCTGTCCCATTCTCATCATCCGGCAGGATTAATTCGCTCCGGCGTTTCTCTATTCGTTCCAAAATAGGATTCACCGGCCGTTTAATCTCGGGCGGTTCCGGGGCGATAACTTTTTCAACTGGAGGAGGTGGGATATCAACATCCGAATCATCATGATCTTCAAATATGTCATGCGAAATTAGCGATGATACTTCTTGCTCATCGATATGCTTAACATCAGGTTGTTTCTCCTCGATAAATCCCTGTTCGTATAAACGAAGCAAACGTTCCAGTGTCTTTATCTCATTATAAACACTATCCGTCACAATATTCTGAATTGTTCGTGTTCCATCAATAAGCGCTATAAAACGACGCACATCCTCCGGAAGTTTCTTGCGGGCGGATAGCTTCTTAAATGTATCGGTAATTGTAAATACCATTTTGGGCGACGGAAACGACTTGAGCAACTCCGTGCTTCGATCATCCTGTTTATTTGCTTCCAGCAAAATGCCCAGATTACTGACTGAAATTTCATCCCGGATATCGACATCTTTAAAGATCATCTGGAAAGTGCCTTTTTTCCAGGGAAGCATATGATAGATAGCTTTTTCATGCTGAAGCTCACCGTAATTAGCATTCACGATAGTGCCGTCACGGAAGAAGATTTTGCCGGATTGTTCCGATCCGTTTTGCAATGTCAGGATACCTGTTTTGCGCTCAACCGTAAAGGTCTCAATCAGATTTGAAACACTTATCTCATTCAGAACGCCGCTAAACTGTAATAACGAATCATCGTCGGCATGCGTAAACTGACGCTTTTGAATGCGTCGTTGTACCATGCGGATGTGGGCGATTACTTCTTTCACATGAAGTGGCTTTACCATGTAATCTTTGGCGCCCATCTGGAAGCTACGAACCCGAAGCTGTAATTCTCGTTGATTAGTGAGAAATAAAAACGGTATATTTGAAGTAGTAGGATTGCTTTGTAATTTTTCGAGTAGTTGAAAACCGTTCATTCCATGCAAATTAATCTCTGAGAGAATAATATCGGGTCGATGTTTTTGAATGTCTTCCCACGCCTTATTACCCTCCGTAGCTGATTGAATGCGGAATCCCGATGCCTCTAAATTTTCCTGCAAAATACTGACATTTTTGGGATCGCCATCAGCTACGAAAATTAACTGATTTGTCATATTTCTTCTCTCAATTTCGGGAAAATATTGGAATTAATCCCAATATACTTAAAATTTAAAACCATGTCAAGTTTTTTTTTGGATAAGATAAGAATTTAATTTTTGTATACATCATGATTGTCGAGCAGGGAAGCCGTCACATAGGTTGGGAAGTCAAAATCCAGCGAAGCAAAGTCGATATTATTTTCTTGCGGAAGACGAAGCTGTTGAGAGTTATTTATATTTGAGACAAATCTATCATTGTTAAGAATTCGTTGAACAATGTCGGTAGTAAATTGAGCGGCAAAAAAACCAACGCGTTCATCAATGCATTCAACAAAGATGTCGTATCGGTTACGTGGTTGGTAATAGTTACAGGTAATGCCACTACAGATTTTCATTTTGGAAACTGAACATTGGATGTCGATAATAACATGTTCAATGAAATGAATGGTATCAATTATTTTTTCTTCAGTGCGATCTTCAAAACCCTGGGTCATTTTTTCATAGCAACACAGGTGTTTCTTCAAGTTTGGAAACATCGTCTTAAATTGTGAAGCGACAATCGGGTAGGAATTTTCATATACATTACTTGATGAAGTGACATCAATCGTTAGTTTTAATTTGTTTACACCCGGAATAAAATTTTTGTTCAGATGATTAATCTCGGTGAATTTATTGTATTGAAAATCTATGACGACCATTTCGAACCTTCTTATATTAGTTAATTTTCTGTAACTCATATAAAAGATCGTCATAAAAGTAATAAATCTTTAACTGATATTAAATTTTATACAACATGAGACATTAAACAAAAAAATCCCGCAAAATGAAATGTGTTGGTAATTCAAGTATCGGCATAAAATTGCCTACCATTAACCAACTACACATTCTTTATTCGGGATTTTTAATTTATCAACTGCTGTACGAAAACTGAATTTTCATTCAGTCATTTTATATGGCTTGCTACCATCGAAGCGGAGCCTGCCAGGCTTCTTTTAATTCGGCTATACTTGCGTGAATAATTTTTTTCCCGTTTAATCCGATTACTTCAAATTTATCATCGGCTCGAACTTTTCCAATACAGGCACAGGGAATATCCTGCATTAACGTTTCAAACTTGGTTACGTTTACAGGAGCGACTTCAACAATAAATCGGGAATTGGATTCGGAGAACAAAAGCTGATCGTTTCGGTTCAGCTTTTCAGAGTTTGGTACACTCTGCAATTCGAGACTGATGCCTTTACCGCCAGCGAATGCCATTTCGGCCACAGCTACACTTAAACCACCTTCGGAGCAATCATGGCACGAAGCAACCAGTCCATCTGAGGTTGCCTTACTAAGTGTTTGCATCCATTTCTTTGCATTGGGCGCATCCACTTGAGGAACGCGATTGCTGGTGTAATTATGAATATCAAAATAATGTGAGCCACCCATTTCGTTTTTTGTATCACCAACAATATAGATTGAATTTCCGGATTGCTTCACATCCATGGAAATTGCCTTTGAGGCATCATCCATAATAGCCATTGCGGATATCAGAAGTGTCGGCGGAATCGCTACAGATTCACCGTTTACCTGAAATTCATTATTCAGGCTATCCTTACCGGAAATGAACGGTGTTTCATAAACTTTGGCAATATCATAACATGCCTGAGATGCGCGGACGAGCGTGCCGAGTCGATCCGGCTTATCCGTATTGCCCCAGCAGAAATTATCCAGTAATGCCACTTTATCCAGTGTACCACCAACAGCGATTACCTGGCGAATTGCCTCGTCAATGGCAGATGCGGCCATATGATACGTATCGATGTAACCGTACTTGGGGTTAATGCCATTGGAAATAATGATAGCCTTGTTTGATCCCAGCACAGGTCGTACCACCGCTGCATCGCCCGGACCATCGTTTTCAATTCCAACCAAAGGTTTCAATACGCTGCCGCCCTGTACTTCATGGTCGTACTGACGGATCACCCATTCCTTGCTACATACGTTTAATGACGATAATATCTGTTTCAAATCACTGGTTAAATCCGTTGGCTCCGGGAAGCTGCTTTCCTGTAATGCCGGTGGTGTCCAAATGGCATCTCGGATTAATTGAGGAACGCCGTTATGCAGGAATTCCATGTCGATATCTGCGACACTATCTCCATGATAACGAAGCTGCAGCCGTTTCGTATCAGACACTTCAGCAACTACCGTCGCTTCCACATTTTCAGATGTGAACAGATCGATAACCGTTTGTTCATTTTCCGGAGGGACAATCAATACCATTCGTTCCTGAGCTTCGGAAATCCAGATTTCTGTGTACGACAAACCTTTGTACTTGAGTGGTACCTTTTCCAAATCAACAATGGCACCGGTCGATTCGCATATCTCGCCAATAGCTGATGATAACCCACCTGCGCCACAGTCAGTAATTGCCGTATATAAGCCACGATCACGTGCCTGCAGAATAACATCCGTCATTTTTTTCTCGGTAATCGGATCACCGATTTGAACTGCGCCACTGGAAACTGTCTCTGATTCGGATGTTAATTCACCGGATGAAAATGTCGCGCCATGAATCCCATCCCGACCGGTGCGGCCGCCTACAACCACGACTTTGTCGCCCTTCTTTACTTTTTTCTCAGTCATTCCTTTTGGAAGAAGGCCTACGTTTCCGCAAAAAACCAGTGGATTGCCAACGTAACGATCATCAAAAAAAATAGCGCCGTTTACTGTGGGAATCCCCATGCGGTTACCATAGTCACGAACGCCGGCATGTACACCGATAAAAACACGACGCGGATGCAACGTACCCGGAGGCAGTTCCGCTCGCGGAAAATCGGGACGACCGAAGCAGAAGACATCGGTATTGACAATAGGCTTGGCACCCAGTCCGGTACCCAACGGATCGCGAATCACGCCGCCGATTCCGGTATTAGCGCCACCGTATGGCTCGAGTGCCGACGGATGATTGTGGGTTTCGACCTTAAAACAAACATCATGCTCATCATCAAACGTAATGACACCGGCATTATCTTTAAAAACCGAAATACACCACGGTTTGTCTAATTCACGCGTTACGCGCATGACCGTGGTTTTTAGCAAGTTGTCGATAATCTCGCCGTTAAAATTGATTCGCCCTCGAAATGTTTTATGACTGCAATGCTCCGACCAGGTCTGAGCCAGAGTTTCTAACTCAATGTCAGTAGGTTTGCGGCCCAATTTCTTGAAATATGCCTGAATCGTTTTCATTTCATCGACGTTCAGAAACAGTTGGCCGGTGCGGCTGATTTCCATTAATTGGTCGTCGTTCGCATCGAGCAAATCCACTTCCACGCGTTTATACTGATAGGGAGTAGGATCAGCAAATATTTTTTCATCTGGCTGGATGGCATGCTGAATCAAACCATTCATGAGCACTTTATCAACAATTAGTTTCTTATCATCAGTACTTAATGCACCGGTAATGTGGTATTTCTGGGCCGTCTTCACATGAATTTCACCCGAGAAACCCAAATCGTGAATGCCTTTCATCGTACTTGCCACAACCGGATCCATAACGCCTGAGTTATAGGCGATTTCAACATTCCAGATAGATTCATCTTCATCCTTGAGTGGAGCATCGATCGTATAGTGTTCAGTAATTGGTTCAATCAGCAGCGATTCACATATTCTACGAATATCATCGTGACTTAATTCTCCATCAAAATAGAATACTTTGAAATGATCAATCGCTTTGATACTCTTAATACCAAGATCGTATATATGTTTTTTAACAGTTGCACTTTGCGATTGCGGTAATCCAGGCTTTACGCCGATTTCAATTTTCGTAATCAAGATTTTCTCCTGCAGGGATAAATAGGTAAGATTTAAATAATGAAAAGTGAATATAAGCATCCATGCCAGAAAAGTCAAGCAAAAAGATACTGCCATATATGCTTGGTCTGGCGCGTCAGATTGGCAGATACATAAATTTAAAATATTCGAGCGATTGTGTTAAGTGCAATAGAATCAATTGAAATATGAAGTGGCATGGTATTTGATTGTAACAACGACAACTTAACTATTCATCTCGATTTCCGAAAGGAGATTATCATGCGCGATTTATATATATCATCTCGTAGATGGCAGGGGATAATGGCGTTTGGAATTTTTATGATTCTGGCTGGGCTTGTAATTATATTTGAACCAATGATTCTGATAGCTATGATCGCATCCATTTTTATTGGTATCGGATTATTTGTGACCTGGTTTGCCTGGCGCGCACGCCGTATGGAAAATTCGAAACAACACGTATATGTCCGCTGGGACTGGTAATTGAACATTTATTAATTTAAAATTACAAATACTCTTCAGTGCGAGCATTTATATACAATATCGTACGAGTACTGAAGAGTTTCTATTTTGGACACATTTTAATTTTATACGGACTGAAATGGGGAATTTATCATGAGTGAAAATACAGGTGCACAAAAAGGGTCAAAGGTGCCAACTGTTCTTCCGATTATTCCACTTCGCAATGAAGTACTCTTTCCGCATCAATTTATGCCGATAACTGTGGCAAGAGAAAAATCCCTTAAATTGCTTGAAGACGTACAGGATGACAGCCGTGTCGCCATTTTGACACAAATGGATTCAAATGTTGAAAATCCAACATTTTCCGATTTATATAAAATTGGTACCGTAGCGAAAATAATGCGTACTATTGATATGCCGGACGGCAGCAAGACAATTTTAATTCAGGGACAATATCGAATAAAGTTGATTACTTTCCTGGAAGATAAACCTTACTTTAAGGCGATGTTCGAGCCGATTTATGATGAATATGCCGAAAGCAGCAGGATCGATGCGTTTATGGTTAACCTGCGAAAATTGTTCAAACAAAGCGTTGAGCTATCATCAGATATAACTTATGAACAATTGGTAATGGTTTCCAATATTAAAGAACCGGGTATGTTGGCAGACATGGTTATTTCGTTTTCCAGTCTGACAATTAAGGAAAAACAGGAAGTTCTGGACACTATCGATGTTGAAGACCGGCTTAAAAAAGCAAATATTCTTATCAACAAAAGACTGCAAACGTTAGAGTTGGGAGAAAAAATCCAGTCGGATATCCAAAGCAAAATGAACAAAATGCAACGGGATATGTATCTGCGTGAACAGTTGAAGGCAATTCAGAAAGAATTGGGTGAAGATTCGGAAAATACTGAAATTAATGAATTGCGTGAGAAAATTGAAAAAGCGGAAATGCCAAAGGACGTAAAAGAAATAGCCGATAAGGAACTGAAACGACTTACACAGATGCATCCATCATCAGCCGAATTCACGGTCGCCCGGACTTATCTTGACTGGTTAATTGATCTGCCATGGAGCAAATCAACTCAGGATAATCTTGATGTCGATAAGGTGCAGCAACAGCTCGATAATGACCATTATAATTTGGAAAAGGTCAAGAAGCGAATTTTGGAATACATCGCAGTACGTAAATTGAAAAACGATATGAAGGGACCCATTCTCTGTTTCGTCGGCCCTCCGGGAGTTGGGAAAACCAGCCTGGGACGTTCGATTGCTAATGCAATGGGACGTAAGTTCATTCGCATGTCGCTTGGAGGTATCCGTGATGAAGCTGAAATTCGCGGGCATCGTCGAACATATATTGGTGCGCTTCCTGGACGGATAATTCAGGGAATTAAAAAAATTGGTTCCAATAATCCGGTGTTTATGTTGGATGAAATCGATAAACTTGGTTATGATTTCCGCGGCGACCCATCATCTGCGCTGTTAGAAGTGCTTGATCCGGAACAGAATTTTACGTTCAGCGACCACTACCTCGAAGTGCCGTTTGATTTATCAAAGGTCATGTTTATCGCAACTGCCAATATGTCAGAACCCATACCCGCTCCATTAAAGGACCGGATGGAAGTCATTGAAATTCCTAGTTATGTTGAAGAAGATAAGTTGAATATCGCTAAAGAATATCTAATTCCCAAGCAGATTCAGGAGCATGGATTGACCACGGAGCAAATTCAGTTCGATGATGAAGCATTGAAACTGATTATTCGTTCGTACACTCGGGAAGCCGGCGTAAGAAATATGGAACGAGAAATCGCTGCTGTTTGTCGTGGCGTGGCAACGGAAATTGCTCGTGGCGCTGTTGATAAAAAGCATGTGGATGAAGCGCTTGTGACTGAGTATTTGGGGCCAATTCGATTCTTCGCAGAGACATCGGAACGAATTCGCACATCAGGCATCGCCGTCGGTCTCGCCTGGACGCCGGTTGGTGGCGATATTCTGTTTATCGAATCATCCAAAATGACTGGGAAAGGCCAGTTGAAATTAACGGGAAAGCTGGGTGATGTGATGAAAGAATCGGCTCAGGCTGCTCTATCATATATTCGTGCAAATGCAACAGAATTTGGAGTCGATGATGATATTCAGGAAAAATATGATATTCATATACACGTTCCTGCTGGTGCCATTCCCAAGGACGGACCATCAGCCGGCGTGACGTTGTTCACATCGCTTTTATCGCTACTTACTGACACGAAAGTCAGAGACGATGTGGCCATGACGGGAGAAATTACGTTACGCGGTGCTGTTCTGCCTGTTGGTGGTATAAAGGAAAAAGTGTTGGCTGCAAATCGTGCCGGTATCAAAAATATAATTCTTCCTGCACGTAACGAGAAAGATTTGGTTGAGATTCCGGAAAAAATCCGTAAGCAGATGAAGTTTTATTTCGTTGAACAGATGAGTGATGTAACGAAACATGTGTTTGCTAAAAAAACGAGCAGGTCAAATTAATACTAAGAACATTATCTAACAAAATGAGAACATGATATTTGAATGTTCTCATTTTTTTTTGTGGCGAATGAAATTTTCTTCGAACTTATTATTTGCATTTTCATTTAACACCTATATGATTTCATGCTATTCCAATTAATCTAATTTAGGCTGTATTTTCTATAAGAATACTCATTATACATCTGTTTGTATCAAATCAATGAAAAGGTAATAATGAATAAATATAAGCATCTTTTCCGGATTATCTTGATTTTAGTACTTCTGATATTTCTTGTTTTGCCCTTGATAATTATTTCTTTAGGATTACAACCTCAGCCAATTATTGTTACTGGAAAATCGTTAGCTTTTGACGATGTTCAACGAATTAAAACCATTGTAAAACAAAATGATCCGCGTGAATTGAAGGCAGGTGACGTTCGAAAGCTCACCGTTACTGAACGTGATTTAAATCTCTTCTTAACATATGCGTTATCACAGTCACCAGAAACAAACAGATTAAATGCAGCAATTGAATTGAAAAATGGAAGTGCTGATGCACAAATTGCAGTTTTAGTTCCTAAAAATCCATTTGGTAATTACTGCAATATCACAGTAACATTCGTTCAAACACAGGGAATGGTTGACGTTCATAAAATAAAAATTGGAAGAATTATAATTCCGCATTTGCTTGTAAATTCAGCAATTCGGCTTGGTAATTACGTCTTAAACAACTCTGCTGATTACCGAGATGTATTGAATGGTATTCAATCTATTGAAAAGGTGGAAATTAATGATGAGAAATTCTCAATGACTTATCGATGGAATCCATCAGCGATGGAACGAATTCAGGAACAGGGGAGAGATATTTTACTCCCTGTACCAGAGCAAACAAGTCTGCTTGTATATTATAATCAAATAGCTTCATTGTCACGTTCATTTTCCCGGGACAATATATCCTTATCTTTATTTCTTCCACCGTTATTCCAATTGGCGCAGGCACGTTCCCTAACCAGTCATGATCCGATTGCAGAAAATAGATCCTTAATTCTGGCACTGACAGTCTGTGCAACCGACCATAAAATTACGTACTTTGTTAGTCGTAAAAATAGAACACCGATAACCATGCCACGTCGTTTACAACTGTTATTACACGGCAGGAATGATCTGGCATTGCATTTTCTTGTGTCTGCATCGATCTCGGCGACGAGTGGGAGCGGTTTGGCAAATTTGGCAGGTATATTTAAAGAGGTTGATGACTCAAAGGGCGGATCTGGTTTCAGCTTTGCCGATTTGACCGCTGATCGAACAGGTGTCCGGTTTGCTGAAATGGCAACCGGCTCTATTCAATCCGCAAAACGTTTACAGCAGCGGATGAGTGTTGAGCTACAAGAACCATATTTTATGCCACGAATCGATAATTTACCGGAAGCGATTATGGAAGTGGAATTCAAACGTACCTACAAGGATCTGGACAGTGAAACCTATCAACAAATTGATGAAGAAATCGCCAGGCGCGTTGGGGAGTGTATGTTATACCAATAAAAAAACAGGCAACAAGTTACCTGCTTGAGAATTATCACTGATTAATCGTTTTACAATTTTAATTACTACTGCTTTTCTTTCATTTTACATTCGACACATTTTTGAGTGATTGGCACAGCTTCCAATCGCGCATGCGGTATCTCACAGCCGCAACCAGTACAAATGCCATAGGTGCCATTTTCAATACGTTCAAGTGCTTCATTGATGTACTTCACGTACTTGTGATCTCTGGATACATAGAAGAAAGCTTTTTCACGTTCCTGCGCATCCGTCCCCTGATCAGCCATGTGAGTTGAATAAGTCGCATCAGTTCCAGAAGCTTCCTTGGTGGTGTCTTTTATTGAAATATCCTGAATGACCCCCATCTCTCTCAGAATTTCTTCACGCTTACCCAACAGCAATTCTTTAAAGAACTTCAAATCTTCTGTTTTCATTTCATTTTTCCAGAGTTTCTTACACAATGGATTTTAAGATTTTGAAATTTAGGTATGCAAATATACAATTTAAATATGTTATTGTCAAGCATTTTTTTGTCGGACAATGGCGCAGATTGTCGAACTTTTTTCTTGATTTTAATTTAAAAAAAACATACATTGTGCATTCATTACACAAACCGGGGAAATGATGACTAGCACAACTCAATCTGCAGCAGCCTTCTATATGCATGTCGCCTCCAAGTACAAACGTGCATTTCTATTAAACCGATTAGTTTTACCAGAACCCAAAACACTTATTCCGGAAATTGAACTTTCCGATGGGATTAATTTATTGGATGTTGGCTGTAACAACGGTGCGTTATTATTCGCATTAGCCGATATTCTGCAACGATTTGAATTCCACGGCGTAGATCCGAATCCTAAAAATATCCAAACATGCAATAAAAAGAACAAATCATCATCTATTTTTTTTAAAACAGCCGCGTTGGATCAATTACCATACGATGACAATACATTTGATTTTATCACAGCAGCAAATTTACTTCGTAACCTTCAGCAGCGCGTCCGGGTGATCGATGAAATGCATCGTGTGCTTAAGCCATGCGGTAAATTATATCTGCTGGAAGGAATGTTGGGGAATGAATATAAACAAAAGTATGATAAAATGTTGCGCCAGACAAAATTCATTCAGCCACGTCGCAAGTACCTGTCTCGATCCTGTTTATTAAGCAAGAGTTATTTAATAATAGCGGAAAAATAATTACAAATCAAATTTACTTAACAGCAAGATAAGATTTTACTTGCTTATTAGATAAATCCTTTGTACTATGATTACATAGTTCTTTTCTATAGTTCAGTCGGTGCCCAAAAGGGAGAATAGGGAAAACGGTGAGAATCCGTTGCAGCCCCGCTACTGTAATAAGCTACGAACGTCTGTTATGGTTTTATCACGGCCACTGTCCTTAAGTGAAAATGTAGGATGGGAAGGCATGACAAGTAGATTTGAAGCTTTAAGCCAGGAGACCTGCCGGTTGAAATTTTCATTGTACCTTCGTGGGTGAGGTCTAATGGTTGTTTATTTAGAATCCCCAATTTTCGATGAGAAGGTTGGGATTTTTTGTTTGTGTACCCCATGCCGCGAATCATAATCTTCAGGAGGTGTTATGTTTACAAGGAGAATGGTTGTGCTGGTTCTTGCTACTGTGTTTTATGTGAGCGGGACGTATGCTGCTGAAACTGGCACTATTTGTGGGACTGTAACTGATTCATTAACTGGCGAGCCACTACACCTTGCTAATGTCCAAATTGAATCCACAAATTTGGGTGCTGCAACAGATAGCGATGGCCGGTTTTGTATTAAGGATATTCCCGCTGGTGTCGTTCGATTATCGGTTTCTGCAATTGGATTTTCGAAAGCTGCAACAAGTTTTAATTTAAAAGCAGATCAATCGATCGAAATTGAAGTGGAAATGGTTATCAAAGCAATACCCATGGATGAAGTTTCCGTAACTGCACTGCGATACCCAATTAACATTTCCAATTCACCAGCGCCGACAGACATTCTGACAGCAGCTGAAATACGACAAAGCGTAGCTCAAAATCTAGGTGAAGCGCTGGAAACGGTCGGGGGAGTACAAATTAAAAACTATGGCTATGCCAACGCTCAAAAAACGGTTTCTATCCGAGGTTCAGCGGACAACCAGGTACTGGTTTTGGTGGATGGCCAACGATTCAATAATCCACAAACCGGAAGTATGGATTTTAGTTGGCTCCCAATTGACGGAATCAAACGGATTGAAGTTGTGAAAGGAGGCAACTCTGCGCTATATGGATCGGATGCAATCGGTGGTGTCGTAAATATTATAACATCATCACCAACTCAGGGGAAGGTGTTTACCGGCAATCTTGAATCTACAATTGGTAATTGGGGCAGCAGAACGTATTTGGTTAGCGGATTTCAGGATCTTGGAAAACTTAAGCTTGACTATTCATTCAATAATCAGAAAAGCGACGGTAATTTCAAATATCAAACGTCTGCTGGTATTGATACAGCCATGATCAACAACGACTTTAAAGCTGAAAATGCATTCTTCAAGAGTAACTATTCAATTAATCAATATTCCAATCTTACGTTTACAACAATTTACAATAGAATGCGAAAAGGCCTGCCTGGTCCGGTTTCATGGCCTAGTGCTGTTGCCCGGAGCAATGGAACGAGAAATTATTATTCTGTCGGATACAATCAACGAGTCATGAGTTGTATGAATATTAATGGCAATGTGTATTATCATCGAACGTTTGAAAGCGTTGATCAACCGGATTCATCTCCGTTGAACAGTCGGCATTTAAATAAATCATTTGGTCTGGAAATCCAGGATAACTTAATTCTTGCATCCGGAATTGTGTTGATTTCAGGGCTGGAATTGAGAAATGATCGGATAAGCAGTACGAGTGTGCATTTTCGGAAACGATATACTTATAGTGCTTATTCCCAGGTAATACTTGAATCACAGCTTATTCCTATGACAAAAGTCTCGTTGATTCCGGCAATACGTTTTGACCGTTATTCAGATATTGGGAACAAGTTCAGCCCTAAAGTTGGGTTTGCAATAAGCAGTACAAATAAAAATCCATTAACACTCCGTGCAAATTGGGGAAGAGTATTTCGTGCTCCGACATTCAACGATTTATATTGGCCTCAGGATATGTTTTCAGTCGGTAATCCAATTTTACGCCCTGAGTCCGGAAAGACGTACGATATTGGTGCCCGATATAATATTGAACGCAAGTCGTTCTCCACAATGTTTGATATTTCATATTTTGAACAGGATATGCGTGATTTGATTATCTGGGCTGATCGCGGTGATTATGTGTGGACGCCACAAAATATCGATAAAGCTAAAATTCGTGGCATCGAATCAAGCCTGGATTTTTCGCTATTCGAGAAATTTATCACTTTTGGAATCAATCATACATATCTTGACGCGAAAAATGCAGCAAACAATTCACTCAATTACAACAACGTACTTATTTATCGACCGAAACAAAAATTTGATTTCGATTTTGGAATGAATTATAAACTGGCAAGTTTTAATTTAATATATCACTATATCGACAAACGATTTACAGATGAAGCAAATTTGAACACGTTACCAGCTCATGGAATCGTCGATTTAACATTTAGCGTGCAACCAATGTTGGGTATTCATGAAATGACAGTTAAGGCAGATGTACTTAATATGTTTGATAGAGATTACGTTGTTATGCAGGATTATCCAATGCCAGGGCGCAACTATCGCTTGACATTGGCCTATGGGTTCGGATTTTAGGAACTATGAAACCGAAACACTTCCATATTATTGCCTGTCATGTTTTATGGCGCGAAATCTGTTTTTTTTCGGCGCGGATGCCGCATACTTTTAATTTCACATTTCTGCAACAAGGTTTGCATGATACACCGGAGGAGCTTCGTAAAGAATTGCAGCAGGCTGTGGATAACGTGAACAACCAATGTGATTATATTCTTGTCGGATACGGTTTATGCAGCAATGGTATTGTTGGAATTCGTGCCGGCAATTTCCCATTGGTCGTAATGCGAGGGCACGATTGCATAACATTTTTTCTCGGCTCGATGCAGCGTTATCGACAACTATTCGATGCGAATCCCGGCATTTACTGGTATACACCCGGTTGGATTGAAACCGGTAAAACACCAATGCCCGGCAAAGAACGCTTTGATAAGCTCTATCAGGAATTTCGGGATAAGTTTGGCGAAGAAAATGCTGACTACCTGATGGAAGTGGAAAAACAGTGGATTCGGGATTACCACACCGCGGCGTATTCGGACCTGGGAGTGGGCGAGCGGGAAAAGTATATAACGTATACAAAACAATGCGCCGATTATCTCAACTGGGAATTTCAGCATGTGAATGGAAATCCGCAATTACTAAAAGATTTTTTACGCGGAAATTGGGATGATGAGCGTTTTTTGATTGTACCTCCCGGTCATCGTATTGTTGCTTCGCATAATGATAAAATAATTGATGTAAGATTAAATGAATAAGTACAAAAATATATGTCTATCTATGGTGCAGCGCTTGTATAAGATGTTAAATACGGTTTCGCATTTCTCACGATCTGTTATCTTGAAAAAGTGTATGATTGGGATTATCATACTCGGTTGCTTTGCGGGCTGTCAGACGCACCGGCACAGCGAGCTGGCAAACGTTCCGCCCGATAATTATCAACGCATTATTTCGTTGTCACCCAGTACTACTGAAATTTTGTTTGCGCTTGGTCTGGGAGACAGAATTGTTGGAGTTACCCGGTTTTGCGTTTATCCACCGGAAGCGCTGGAGAAACAACAAGTTGGTGGATTCCTCGATCCCAATTATGAAGCGATCGTTATGCTGAAACCGGATTTGATTATTACGTTACCGGAATTCCGGCAGTCGGAGCAATACTTTGAAAAGCTCGAAATTCCATATTTGACAGTTGATAATAAAAAAATTGACGATATATTTACCGCGATTCAGCGTATCGGAACAGCATGTAAAACGGAATCACTGGCGACATCACTTGTTAGCCGAATTCATTCCACAATCGATTCTCTGAAAACGAACAATATATCTTATCGCCCACGAGTGCTCATTTCAATCGGTCGGACATTTGGTACCGGGCATATTCAGAATATGTACATTGCCGGGCAAAACACATTGTACGATGAAATGATCCGGCTGGCTGGAGCGATCAACGCATATGAAGATTCGCTAATAGCCTACCCGAATGTTTCCAGTGAAGGAGTGCTTTTAATGAAACCGGATGTCATTTTTGAACTGTTACCGCATATGAATAACCGTGAAAATGATATTCAATCGTTATACAATGACTGGAATTCACTGCCGACTGTTCCTGCAGTCCGTAATAAAACAATTTATATTTTAACCAACGATTATGTAACGATTCCCGGTCCACGCTTTGTGCTGCTATTGCGCGATTTGGCAGAGCGTATTAGGAAACAAGGAAGCCAGATCATTCATGAATGAAAGTATTATTAAAATAAATAAGCTGGGATTGACAGTTAATGGCAAAAGCATTCTCCGTGAAGTTAACCTGCGAATTACAACCGGCGATTATGTGGCGATTCTGGGGCCAAATGGTGCAGGGAAAACCTCGCTACTCAAATGTTTAATTCGTTACCATCATAAATTTAGCGGAATGATTGAGATTTTTGGGCATTCGATTTATTCATTATCTCAGCGTAGTATTGCCTCAATGATCAGCTATGTTCCACAGCTTAACGGCACAACTTTTCCATTTACAGTTGAAGAATTTGTACTCATGGGGCGTTATCCATATTTCTCTCCTTTTGCGACAATTCATCAGCTTGATAGGCAGGCAGTTGATGAAGCCATGCAACATGCCGGTGTTATTCAATTTGCAGGTCGCTCAATGATGACATTAAGTGGTGGTGAGCGACAACTGGTGTTGATTGCCGCAGCACTGGCCCAGGGCGCAAAGGTACTGCTTCTGGATGAACCAACCACATATCTTGACCCAATGCACAAATCCAGACTTTATGCACTTCTTCAGCGATTGAATACAACTTTACGTATGACTATTGTTTTAGTGACGCACGATATTAATCAGGCTGCACTCCATGCAAATCGTATGGTGGCAATGAAGAACGGTACGATTGCTTTTGATGGTGCTGCAGCAGAAATAATGCGTAAAGATGCTCTGGAAACAATTTTTGAGCATGAATTCACATTTATCAAACATCCGGAAAACGAATACTCAATTATACTCCCCGAAAGCTGACGTTGACTCACAGAAAACGCATAATAATTATTTCCCTGGCACTGATTAACACTATTGTTCTGCTATGGGCACCATTCCAGGGTATGGAATTGATCACGCCATCATCCGTTTGGCAGACGGGGACGGATAGTTCTCTTCTTGACATTTTTTGGAAAATACGGGTCCCGCGTGTGATCACACTCTTTTTTGCCGGGATTGGCCTGGCATTGAGCGGGATGGTGTTTCAGGCCATGTTCCGAAATCCACTGGCAACTCCATTTACTCTGGGTGTATCAAGCGGAGCAGCTCTGGGAACAATTGTACATATGCTGTTGCCACTTCCATTTATGTTTTGGGGAATTTCATTGCAATCGCTGTTTGCATTTTCAGGCGCACTGCTTTCCATTTACATTGTGTATGGATTAAGTTTGTTGAAACAAGGATTTTCATCATCAACAATGCTTCTGGCCGGGGTGGCAATCAATTTCTTTTTTTCAAGCTTAATTTTGTTTTTGCAATATTTAAGCGATCTGGCCGAAACGTTTCGGATTGTGCGTTGGCTCATGGGGGGAGCAGATATTGTCGGATTTCAGCCATTAGTCACTGCGGCTCCGTTTATCATTTTAGGCGTTGGTTCTGTCTTCTATTTTAGAAATGAATTAAATTTATTTACCTTAGGGGACGAGTTGGCGCTAAGCCGAGGCATGCCTGTTAAACGTGTCAAAATCATACTACTGTTTATTATTTCGCTGATGGTTGGCGCAATTGTCGCCGTGCTTGGCCCAATTGGCTTTGTCGGGATGATGGCGCCACATATCTGCAGATTATTGACCGGGCCGGATCATCGGACCTTATCTGTAACTACACTCCTTTTTGGGGGTACGTTTCTTGTGCTATGTGATACGTTTGCCAGAACTTTAATTGCCCCGGCAGAAATTCCTGTAGGTGTTATTACTGCATTACTTGGTGGTCCGTTTTTTCTGTGGTTATTGGTACGCAATTCATCTGCAAAAGGCTTCTTTTAAGAGATAATCGAGATTTCCATCATAAAGCCGTTGAAACGGCTTTTGTATCAATTCCACTGTAATCTCACCAGGCTTAAGCCTGATGCTTTTACAAGAAAACGAACTTAGCCGCTTCACCGGCTTCTCTAAGCTAAATATAAATTGAGTCAATTCCCTCCCTAATTTGCCAACGTAGAACTAAGGATGGCACTTGTTTTGAAAATAATCTAAATCTAAATGGATAATGAATTGTTACGAATTTAAACATTCATGTTCCTGGCCTAACGCTATCGTTATGGGAACAAATTATGTTTACCAGCGGTTTTATTGAAAAGATTAGCATAAAAACCATTAATAATGAAATTCATGCGTCTGAAGAATATCGATAACAATCCATTAAATACTATTGATTTTTTAGCCCGCCATTTCGCATGCTTTACTTTAGTCTTGAAATAAATTGAATCCGGTCTGTTTCTTTTGGCTTCCGAAAAATTGAAATTGTATTGAGCATTGAATATGAATAGATTTGAACACTAAAGGTTTCCATGTGCCTTTATTTTGAAGAGCCATTTCATGATGTGTAATTTTTGATCAACCAGGAGGATGAATGGATTTTTCGCTAAGCGAAGAACAACAAATGCTTGTAGATTCCACGCGAATATTTGTCAGGGAAAAACTTGCAAACCGAACGGAATCGTTCAATTCGTACGATCCAGCTTTGTTGAATGAAATAGCCAACCTGGGTTATTGTGGCGTAACAACACCTGTCGAATATAATGGCGCAGGTTTCGATTCACTTTGTCTTGCGTTAGTTGTGGAAGAAATCGCAAAAGTCGATCCGGCCATGGCGGCGCGAATTGCCGAGACCGCTGGTCCCGTTCAACATGCTTTAATAACGTTTGGAAGTGAACAGCAAAAACTTATTACCGAAAACCTGGCAGCCGGAACAAAATGGGGCACAGTTGCGCTGTGGGAACCTGAGATGAACCAACTTACAGAAAAAATGTGCACCATCGCTAAAAAATCAGGCGACTCCTGGGTACTTAATGGTACCAAATCGCATGTGATTAATGCGCCCAATGCCGATGTCTATCTGGTTGTTGCTGCCATTGACAATAGCGATTCCGATGATTCATGGATCGCTTTTTTAATTGATAAAAACCAGTCCGGTCTTCACTTTAACCAAGTGACAGCTACTGCGGGTACCCAGCCGTTATCAATTTCGCATTTAGAATTCGAGAATTGTAAACTCCCGAAGAATTCCGTTATTGGCACGGTCGAACTGGGAAAACAAATTGTAAAATCTATTATTGCAGATACACACATGCTTCTGGCAGCTAATGCGTTAGGCGTTGCTGAAGGCGCGCTTGAATTGGCAGAAGAATATGCCTCTGTGCGGGTACAATTCGGTAAAGCAATTGTTTCATTCGAAGCAATCCGTGGGATGTTAGCGGACATGGCTGCCCACATTGAAGCCGTGCGGTTACTAGTTTACCGGGCGGCCGAAAAACGTGGAGATGGAAAACTGTCAGCGATGGCGAAATTGGTTGCCTGCAACACTGCTTCTTTGTGCGTACATAAATCCAATCAGATACATGGCGGTTATGGTTATATGCGTGATTATGCAATTGAATTTCTCTATCGCGATCAATTATTTTCAGAATTATTCTGGAATAATCCGAATCAACTGCGTTCCGAAATTGCTGATGCAGTAACCCAAAATTCGTAATGATAGCGGAATGTTTTAGTGGAGAGAAATATGGAATTGACTGATAAACAAACACAATTTCAGCAGGAAATGCGTGAATTTTGTGAGCAAGAGATTGAACCTAATGCAGCACAAATCGATCGCGATGGCGAATTCCCGGCGGATGTTATTAATAAGGTGGCTGATCGTGGTCTGTTGGGAATGGTGGCGCCAAAAGAGTGGGGCGGACTTGGTTTGGATACAGTAAGTTATGCCATTGCAGTCGAAGAGATTTCGCGCGCCTGCGGATCGACCGGAATTACTGTCGCGGCTCATAATTCGCTTGGTGTTATGCCCATGGTATTGTTTGCCAATGATAAACAGAAAAATGAATACCTCGCCTTACTGTGTTCCGGGAAAGATGGATTGTGCTCATTTGGCCTAACCGAGCCTGATGCTGGTTCAGATGCGGGCGCAACGAAAACCACTGGCGTTCGCGATGGTGACGATTGGATAATAAATGGCGGCAAATGTTTTATTACAAATGCCGGTGTGTGCAAAGCGCTGGTCATTACCGCAAAAACACAAAAAATTCAGGGTTCGCGCGGTATTAGCTCGTTTATCATCGATCGCGATACGCCGGGATTTGTCATCGGAAAAAAAGAAAATAAGATGGGCTTGCGCGGCTCGGACACACGGGAACTTTCATTTGAAAACGTTCGTTTGCCAGCAACAAAGATGTTAGGAAACGAAGGCGAAGGATTCAAACAGTTCATGATTATTCTTGATGGCGGACGGATCTCCATTGGCGCAATGGCGCTTGGTTTGGCTCAGGGAGCCTATGATTCCTGTTTAAAATACATTCGTGAAAACAGAAAATCACTTATTAACTCACAGGCTGTTCAATTTCAATTGGCAGATATGCACGTGAAAATCCAGTGTGCGCGTCATCTCATTTTGCATGCATCCCGGCTGGAAGATGCGAATCAGACATTCTCGGTTGAATCGGCGATGGCAAAATTATACGCATCCGAAATTGGTACTGAAGTCGCACGTACAGCCATGCAAATTGTTGGACCTGACGCTTATTCCAGTGAACTCCCGTTGGAACGAATTTACCGCGATGTTCGATTATGTGAAGTAGGGGAAGGTACTTCTGAAATTCAGCGGTTGGTAATTGCACGTGATATTATTAAATGTGACTTGTCGTAATAAATTCAATGTTCTGAATTCGTCTCTGTTGCAGATCGGAGGGGTTTCGAAGATTCAGCTTTAATTAATGATTTAAATCAATTCGGATGAGGCCTGACGAATTTATCAATTCGAGAGAATTCCTAAGTCATTTAAATTCGGAAGGCTGTCTCCATATCATCTGTAACTGACTAAGTGTTATAGCAATTTAGTATCCACTTACCCTAAAAGCATGCTACTCAATAAAAATAGTGCTTGCATCGAAAGAATAATCTCAGTATCTTACGTCTTGTCTTCTGTTGACAACAATGAAGGTCTGGTGCTTATGACACAATGCAAGCATATTCTCACGATGGTTTTTCATCTCTTACTGATTTTGCTCACCGTTTTAGCAATTAACACCCCAAATTACTCATGTACAACTGCAGTCATTTCAGGTCGTGCCACCCCTGATGGGCGTCCGATTCTCTGGAAACATCGGGATTCAAGCACGTTTCAGAACAAGCTCCGCTACTTTGATGATGGCATTTATCCGTACATCGGTCTCATTAATGCTAATGATTCCACAGGTGCGGAAATATGGGCCGGGACAAATAGCGCTGGTTTTAGCATTATGAATTCAGCTTCCTATAATCTGAAAAAAAATGAGACTGAGCTTGCTGACCAGGAAGGCAAAATAATGAATATGGCGCTGCAACAATGTAAAACGATTCGCGATTTTGAAGCATTGCTCGATAGTTCGTCGCACAAACGGGGTGTAGAAGCAAATTTTGGAGTGATCGATGCGTTCGGTGGAGCTGCCTACTATGAAACAGATGATTCCAGCTATGCTAAATTTGATGCAAACGATCCGGCAACATCGCCGTTCGGATATCTCATTCGCACCAATTTCTCATTTACGCGAAACATTGATGAGGGATACGGCTATATTCGCTATCAAACCACTGAAACACTTTTTTATCAGGCTTATGCTGAAAAGAAATTAACTCACGAGTTCATCTTGCGTATTGCCGATCGTAATTTGTATCATTCACTCACTGGAACTGATTTACGCAAACCACCTTATGTACTTTCTTCAAACGAAAACGATTTCACATATTTTGAAGATTTTATTAACAGATATACATCCGTTTCAACAATTGTTGTACATGGCGTCGCTCCCGGTGAATCTGTCGATCTGAATACATTTTGGACAATACTTGGCTTTCCGCTTACATCAATCGCCGTACCTGTCTGGGTGGCAGCAGGGAATGAATTGCCTACAGAATTGATTGCACCGGATTCCAAACCCGCACCTTTATGCCGCAAATCACTTCGACTTAAGTTGCGCTGTTTTCCCATTTCCCGAGGTTCTGGAACGAGTTATATCAATCGTGCTGTATTGTTTAATCAGATTGGTACAGGTATCCAACAAATTTTGCCTGAAATTGAAAAAGGTATTTTTAAAATTGTAAATCCCAAATTAATAGAATGGCGGCTGAATGGATTTAAGAAAACTGATGCCCTGAAAATGTACAAACAATTTGATGAATACATACCTAGGTCATTTAATAGAGAATTTGGCTTTAAATAATTCCCTTCAAAAGCTGAATCATTTAAATCACTTTCCTGATTTTTTAAAGCACACAAAGGCATCTCCATGTACCAAATCCAATCACAAATAAATATATCGTCGGATGAGTTTAAAAAAAATAAATTAGCGATGCAGCAATTGCTGGATCAATATCGTGAGCGGTTGGCACAGATTAAATTGGGCGGCCCGGAAAAAGCCCGTGCTTTGCATGTCAGTCGCGGAAAAATGTTGGTACGAGATAGAATTGCCCAGCTTTTCGATCCTGATACTCCATTTCTGGAATTATCGGGATTGGCTGCCTATGATATGTACGACAATGAAGCTCCATCGGCAGGGATAATAACCGGTATCGGCGTGATCCACGGTCGTGAGGTTCTCGTCGTCGCAAACGATGCGACGGTTAAAGGGGGCACCTATTTCCCGATTACCATTAAAAAACACATCCGTGCTCAGGAAGTCGCAATGCAAAACAGGCTTCCATGTATTTATTTGGTCGATTCCGGCGGGATATTTCTACCACATCAGGCTGGAACATTTCCGGATCGTGAGCATTTTGGCCGAATATTTTTTAATCAGGCACGCATGTCAGCTATGGGGTTGGCGCAGATAGCAGTAGTAATGGGATCATGTACTGCCGGTGGCGCATATGTGCCGGCTATGAGTGACGAAACAATAATTGTACGTAATCAGGGGACAATTTTTATTGGCGGTCCTCCGCTTGTAAAAGCGGCAACCGGAGAAGTAGTAACTGACGAGGAACTTGGCGGTGCGGACGTTCACTGCCGTATTTCCGGTGTTGCAGATCACTATGCACTTAATGATGAACACGCGCTGGAAATCGCACGTAATATCGTGGAAAATCTTGCCCCTGCCGAAAGAGTAGAGCTGGAAGTTATGGATTCGGAAGCACCGGCATATGATCCCGAGGAACTTTACGGTATTGTTCCTGTGGATTTAAAGAAACCGTACGATATCCGCGAAGTTATTGCACGAATTGTTGATGGAAGTCGTTTTCATGAATTCAAAGCGTTATATGGCCAAACGATGGTATGTGGATTCGCCAGAATTATGGGATACCCGGTTGGTATTTTAGGAAACAATGGCGTCCTGTTTTCAGAAAGCTCCAAAAAAGCTGCACATTTTATCAATTTATGTACGATCCGAAAAATCCCGCTTATATTTTTGCAGAACATTACAGGATTTATTGTCGGTAAGCAATACGAACATGGCGCTATCGCCAGCGATGGCGCAAAACTAGTGCACGCAGTCGCGAATGCCAATGTGCCGAAATTTACAGTGATTGTCGGTGGCTCATATGGCGCAGGTAACTATGCAATGTGTGGTCGTGCTTACGATCCGCGTTTGCTCTGGATGTGGCCGCACTCCAAAATTTGTGTGATGGGAGGTGAACAGGCTGCTAGCGTATTGTTACAGGTTAAAATGCGGTCGCTGAAGAAAAAAGGTATCGAAATGACTGTCGAAGAGCAGGGTGCTTTCATGAAACCAACGCTTGAGAAATACGAGCATGAAGCGTCGGCTTATTACAGTACTGCCAATTTATGGGATGATGGCATACTTGATCCGAAAGAAACGCGCACCGCTTTGGGTTTGGCAATTGCAATGTCGTTGAACGCACCTGTGCCTGACACAAATTATGGCGTGTTCCGGATGTAATGTGCAATTAAAAACAATAGAGAAGAATCGATGACGTAAGCAGAACGTTTATGTAAATAGCTGCTTACAAATTATAAATTCCTGAGGGGTAACATGCAGCAAACGTTTCAGACGCTCAACGTCACAATAAAGGATTATGTAGCGTGGATAACACTTAATCGTCCGGAAATTCATAATGCATTTAACGAAACAATGATTGGTGAGCTGCTTTCTTTGTATCGCCAGCTTGGACAATCGAATAATTGCAGAATAGTTGTTATTACAGGCGCTGGTAAATCGTTTTGTGCGGGTGCAGATTTGAAATGGATGGCGGGTGTCGTCGATTATTCATTCGAACAAAATCTTACCGAGTCAATGCAATTGGCTGAGTTGTTTTATACAGTTTATTCACTGGACAAACCTACAATCGCAATGGTAAATGGTGCGGCAATCGGCGGTGGCGCCGGACTGGTAGCTGTGAATGATTTTGTATATATTACCGAAGCAGCAAAATTTAGCTTTAGTGAAGTGAAACTTGGATTAGTACCAGCTTGTATTTCTCCGTATGTCATCCGTAAAGTGGGGGAAAATTACAGCCGAACATTGTTTCTTACAGGCGAGCGAATTGACGCTCAACGCGCTTTGGAAATCGGGATGGCAAATAAAATATCATCACACGAGCAATTGAAACAAGATGTCGAAAAATTGATTGATCTATTAATGACAAATGGGCCTCGGGCTATGGCTATATGTAAACATCTACTTGAACAAGTACCTCAATTATCACTCGAAGATGCCAAACGATTTACGGCTGAAGTCATTGCCAATTTACGCATTAGTGGTGAAGGCCAGGAAGGTATGAAAGCTTTTTTTTCAAAACGAAAGCCGTATTGGAATAAAAAATGTTAAATTTGAAGATATGGAGTTTCAATGTTTAATAAAATACTAATTGCCAATCGTGGCGAAATTGCTGTTCGTATAATAAAAACCTGTCAGGAAATGGATATCTCAACCGTTGCTGTTTATTCAGACGTCGATTCTACCGCTCCGCATGTTTTATTCGCTGATGAAGCAATAAGTATAGGAGCACCCGAACCACGGGAAAGCTACCTGAATATTGAGAAAATTATTGAAGTTGCACTCGAAAATGATGTTGACGCGGTTCATCCGGGATATGGCTTTCTATCGGAAAATCATCAATTTGCACGTGCCTGTGAAAAAGCGAAGATTACGTTCATTGGTCCCTCAATCGCTGCTATGACGATGCTGGGTGATAAATTACGGTCCCGCCAGATCATGCAGAGTGTTGGTATTCCGGTCATTCCGGGAATGATTATAAAAGCAAATTCAGAAAATGAAATTATAACAGCGGCGGAAAAAATTGGCTATCCAGTTCTTTTAAAAGCTTCCGCAGGAGGCGGCGGAAAAGGAATGCGCATTGTAGAAAAACCGGATCAATTAAAACCAGCGCTTGATGCGTGTCAGCGCGAAGCATTGGCCGCATTCGGTGATGATACAGTCTATGTTGAGAAATATTTCCGGCAACTGCGACATATTGAGTTTCAAATCCTGGCTGATCATCATGGAAATTATGTGCATCTGTTCGAACGTGAATGCTCAATTCAACGGCGACACCAAAAAATTATTGAAGAGTCACCTTCACCATTATTGACGGATGATTTACGAAAACGCATGGCGGAGGCTGCTATTAATGTTGTGAAAACCGCTGGATACACGAATGCTGGAACTGTTGAATTTTTAGTTGATCAGGATACTAATTTCTATTTTCTCGAGGTAAACGCTCGACTTCAGGTGGAACACCCTGTGACCGAATTTATTACAGGAATTGATCTGGTTCGACAACAGATTTTAATTGCAAATAATGAACGGCTTCAGATTAAGCAAGCCGATATCTACAAACGTGGTCATGCGATTGAAGCGCGTATTTATGCTGAAGACCCCGAAAATAACTTTCTTCCGTCATCGGGCAAAATTTTGTTTGTGGAAGCGCCTACAGGTCCATGGATTCGCAATGATTCCGGCATTCGTTCAGGTTTGGAACTGCCGATCTATTATGATCCGATTCTCGCCAAATTAATTGTTTGGGGAGAAACTCGAGAAATTGCATGCAAGCGAATGGAAACAGCGCTCAAACAATACGTTATTCTTGGAATTAAAACTCAAATTCCCTTTTTACGGGATATTGTTTCACATGCTGAGTTTAAAAAAACTGCTATCGATACGCATTTTATTGAAAACCATTTTGCTGAATGGAAACCAGGTTATGATCATGTCGATTTATCACTTATGATTTCAGCAATTGAAGAAGATACTCAACGTAAAAGTTTTAGTAACTCTGCAAACAATAAAAGAGCGACACCCTGGATTCAGGTTGGCCGCTGGCAAATTTGACAGATATGTTCAATTCAAGTACTCATAATGAATTATATACGAACTTCATTACTGTAAAAGCTATTGATATCTTGAATTATAATAATAGCAGTTGGATTATTACTGATGAAAATAATTTTAACGAGGATGTATGGTAAGAAAATTTAAAGTAATGGACAATGATTATACTGTTGATATCCAAAAACGTGATACCGTATATTCAATTACCATTAAAGAAAAAAAATATAATATTAAAATAATCTATCATGATCAAATCTTGATTTTATTTAAAATAAATGGAAAAAAGTATAAAAGTTATTGCGCAAAAAACGCACATGTATGGTATGTACATGTCGATGGGCAATTTTACCTTGTCCATAATATTTCGGGAAAACGCTTCGGTATAGAGCAACAATCAAATATTCCAGCAAATGTCGGTTTGGATGTTCGGGCACCAATGCCGGGAAAAGTTCTGAAAATTTATGTACAGAAAGGAGATAACGTTAAGATTGGTCAGGACTTATGCGTCATTGAAGCTATGAAAATGGAACATGTAATTAAAGCACCGAACGATGGATTTGTTGAATCGATTAATTGCAGTTTAACTGATATTGTCGATGCCGGACACATTTTAATTGATATTAAGGAACACCCAGGAGACGAGACGACATAATGCATTTATTACATCGAGTATTCTATGCATGGGTGTGCACTACCCTTTTTGCCGCTGCATCCATTGCCGCTGATTCGGCAGATGATTGGGTGAATAAGGGCCGCAAATCAGAAAATGTGCAGGAAAGAATCACTTATTTTGAGTACGCCGTCAAAGAAAATCCGGAGCATCGGATTGGATGGTACGAGCTTGGACGCGCTTATAATCAGGCTGGCCAGCCTAATATGGCAGAAAATGCTCTGCGACGGTCCCTGCGCCTCAGTCCGGATAATTTGGATCGTAACGAAAAAATAAATTTAATTCGTGAGTTGACAAATGCGTATCAAAATCAAAATAAATACGCAGATGTTATAAGTTCTACAGAATACTTATTGACAATTATTAAAGACAGTCATGAACAAGCTGAGTTGTATATCACCATCGGGGAAATGTATTATAAGCTCGAGCAGTACGACAAGGCTGTCGGAGCATTCAATACTGCTGTAAAGCTTGAACCAATGCACATGGCACTCTTACACAATTCAATCGAAAATGCTATGCAAATGCAATCGGTTCAAAATTTGTACGAGGGCGCCAAACGGAATATAGAAAAAGAAAACTATCAAGCTGCAATGCAGCAGCTTAATGAAGTAATGGCCATAAATCCGAGTTACCAAAATGTTCAGGAGCTACTGAATACATGTATGATGCGGATGGAAAGTCGTAAAGCGGAAAATAAAGAATTGCTTATTTCCATTACCGATGATGCGGATACAATTGAAGAAACAACACAAGCGAAACCGATTGAAAAGGTAGAGACAAAGAAAACAAATGCAAAATCGGTGCAAAGAACACAGAAACGAAATGCCCGGACATCTAAAAAGGTAGATTCTCTATTCAAATTATCCGAAGAGATGGTGGAAATTGATGAGTTGGAACAGGCAAAAGATGCATTGCTTGAATTGCAGGCGATGGATCCGGATTACCCAAACTTACCATCAAAATTGAGTGAAGTTGAAATATCTATTGAAGCTGAAAAAGAGCTAATGCGAGTCAATCAAATTTTTCAGTCCGCAACGGGAGCTATGAAGCGGAAGGACTGGCTAACTGCAACAATTAATTTTGAAAAAGTTAAAGTACTACAGCCTAATTACGTTAAAAATCTGGATACGTTGATCGCTCAGGCACATTACAATTTGCTGATGGCAAATCAGCGCGAAATGGTAATTCCGGATTCTTTACGATCTTCAATGAGTCAGGAACATCGGGATGTCTATGCAATCGGACTTGTGCTTTCAATGATTTTCGTGCCATTAATGGTAGCGTTCTTCTTTTCGGCTGAAATACGAGCTCGAATTTATTTACTGCAAGGGAATTACTACAGAGCATGTCAATTATATGAAAGCATATTAAGACGCCATCCCGAAAAGACTAAAGTATATGTGACTTTGGCAAATATCTATTTGATTAAAAACCGACTTGACGAACAAGCACTTCGAATTTATCATAGTGCTTTGCAGGCTGAATTGGATATGGCAACGAAGAACAAAATAGCTGCTTTAGTCGAAAATCAGGATTCTAATGAACAATCAAATGCTTCAACCGGGATGAAATCAATCATTAGTGCATTGAGATCTGATATTCAAAAATTAGGACATGATGCAGAAAATCGATAATCGGTAATAAATAAAGAATCTAATAAAAAAAAGGGATATACCTTAGGGTACATCCCTTTTTTATTTGTAACAAATATAATTCTATTTAATTCCGGCTGCTTCTTCCAGCATGGCGGTTGTTAACGATTTCGGACGTTCAATCGGATAACCGAGTGCGCGATCCCAAATAATGTTGGCGCATACGCCAAGCGCTCGTCCGACTCCAAATAGTACGGTATAGAAATCATATTCTCGCAATCCATAATACCATTGGATCACGCCGGATTGTGCATCGACATTTGGCCATGGATTTTTCGCTTTCCCATGCTCCTGTAGAATTGGCGGCACAACATTGTATAATAAATCGACAAATTTGAAAATAGGATCATCGGGGAGATGTTTCAAACAGAATTCACGTTGAGCTGTATAACGCGGATCGGTTTTGCGAAGAACCGCATGTCCGTAACCCGGTACAACCTGACCTGAATTCAATGTATCCCAGACAAATTTTTTCATTTCTTCTTCCGATGGTAACTTACCGTTCATTTTGTCCATAACACCTTGAATCCAACTTAACACTTCCTGATTTGCCAATCCATGCAATGGGCCTGCCAGACCATTAATCATCGCGGATATAGCATAATAAATATCCGAAAGTGCACTAGCGACAAGATGACCCGTATGGGCGCTCACATTGCCACTTTCGTGGTCACTGTGAAGAATGAAATATAGACGGGCAACGTCGTCATATGGTTTATCGATCCCCATCATATGAGCAAAATTTCCACCCAGGTCTAGCTTGGGATTGGCTTCGATAATATCACCATCTTTATATTTCCAGCGATAAATAAATGCTGCAATTGAAGGCAATTTTGCCAGTAAATTTAAAGCATCTTCATATGTAGGCGCCCAATAGTCCATTTTTCCGAGCCCGGCGTTGTACGCCTTCACAAATTCCGATTCACGCTGCATCGCTACAATGGCCGCGGAAAACATTGCCATCGGGTGAGAATCCTTGGGTAATGCACGTAACATATCAAAAACATATCCTGGTACTTCACGACGTTTTTTAAATTCTTCCTCGACCAGTTTTGTCTGTTCATTATTGGGAACATCGCCTGTTAAAAGCAGATAAAAGAAACTTTCAACTGAAGGCATTTCCACGCCACTTGTTTTTGGCAATTTAGCTAATGTCTCAGGAATTGTATAGCCACGGAAACGGATTCCTTCAAACGGGTCCAGGTAGGAGATATCCGTGGTTAAACATTTAACACCGCGCATGCCGCCAATACATTGAGCTATTGTGACATCACCTAGTTTGACCTCTCCGTGCTCCTTAAGTAGCCGGGTAGTGCGAGGACGCCAAGCTTGAATCTTTTCAAATAGATTCTCTTTTAATGTGGCCATATGCTTTCTCCCATGTTAAGATTAAAGGATTAACTTATAATTGAGAAAACCTGCCTCACCATACTGATATCCAATGGCATGCCAGAATCAGCACAAACAAACGAATAGCCAGTAGTAAACGTGTCCTAATCAACACGAACGCTCTCCCATATGCGATTATTCAGGTGAGGAGGTCGATGGTTCACCAAGTTAAAAGTTTTGAAGCAATGTTAAAATAAGAAAGTTCGACAAAAAATTCCAATGATGATTCTATCGTGAAGTTTGAATTTGGTGTAATGTGAGTAAATCACTAATGATTGAATATCCGGTTTCAATGCGTCCGGCACCTGCGCCAATAATGGTCACCGGCCCTAATATATCAGTCTCAAATGTTATAGCATTTGTGCTTCCCATAACATTTGCCAGTGGATCTGATAGCGGCAATTTTTGCGGCGAAACAGATGCAATTATCTGACCATCGCGTTTTTCAATTTCTCCAATTAACTTCCAGCGATAGCCTTCGGATAACGCATGTTTGATATCCGTATGCTTCAGCTCCGTTATTCCCTCCTTTCGGACATCAGCATTGGAGATATTGCCGTCTAAAAGAACATTGGAAAGGATTACAACTTTTGCCAATGCATCCCATCCTTCTACATCGCCCGAAGGATCTGCCTCAGCATATCCGTGTCTGATTGCATCCTTTATAGCTGCATCGTACTCGGCACCTTTTTCCATTTTTGTGAGAATATAATTTGACGTACCATTCAGGATACCGCGGATTTTATGGATCGTACATCCGGCAAGCCCGTATTGAGCTGTTCTAAGAACAGGGGTACCACTCATCACAGTACCTTCTATCCGGTATTGCACATGATTATCGTGTGCAAGTTTTCTTAATTCATTGTGGTAAAGTGAGGAGGGTCCCTTGTTGCTCGTTATTACATGTTTCCCGTGTGATAACGCAGTGCGAACATGGGTAATGGCCGGTTCAGCGGTCTTGAGATTTGTAATAGTCAGTTCGATTACAACATTGGCGTTCGTGTCGGTAATGGATTGAATGCTGTCCATGCCGTGTTGCGCATCCGGGTATTCATCCAATGATCTTTTGGAATTTGCTAATTCAGCAATAAGATTTAAATCAAGACCATCTGCGTTATAAATTGAGCCCCGTATTTTATCACAAACAGCGACTACTTCAATATCAATATAATGACTGGTTTTAATAGATTCTTTTTTTTGAATAAGAACTTCAATTAATCCCGTGCCAACATTACCCAATCCAATTATCGCCAAGTTGTATTTCATTAAAGCTACTCTCGTCTTTCATCATGATAAACCATATCACTCAACATGTATTTTCGTGTCGGATTTTAATGCGGATAATACGACATAACTTTTAATTTTGCCTATGGCAGGAATTTGAGCTAATTTTTTTAATATGAACTCTTCATACTCTCGTACATCTTTTACAACAACCTTTAAAAGATAATCTTCCTCTCCGGCGATATGATAGCACTCCAGAACTTCGGGAAAATTCATTATTTCTTTATTCACCTGGTCAAGCGATTTAATTCTGTGTCTTGCCAGTGACAAGGAAACAATTACGGTTGTTGATTTGTCAACTTTTACCGGGTCTAATATGGCTACGTATTTTTTTATAACACCACTTTTTTCAAGTTTCTTAACTCGCTCAAGCATAGGTGGGGGAGACAGGCCGACTAAATTAGCAAGTTGTGCATTTGTAATTCGGCCATTTTCTTGCAGAATTTCCAGGATCTTTTTATCCGTAGCATCGAGTTTTACATTAGGCATAATTAAAATCCCTAAATAGTGCCTAATAATATAACAAATAATTACCTGATTGTCAAGAATTATTGTTTTATATAGTGATTAACATTAAATTTATTACGTGCTATCTTTAAATTGAAAAATTTTGTTAGCCGAATATTTGGTAGCTATCATTTTCAATAATTGTAATGGAATCTCCGTCAGCTAATTTTGCAATAACATAATTCACTGCAATATCCGGCTGTGTTTCGCGGATGAAAATTCGATCAATATGGACAACCTGCTCCGGACTGCTAAAATCTTTCACGCCAACTGCACCACCAAAATGATCGCTTCGGCCAAATGCAATGTGTAATCCAAGTTTTTCATCTAAAAGGACGTGGCCGGTGGGCTTCAAACCAAAATCATTAAGAATGCCAAAACCAATTTCAGCCATGTTACCATATGCAGGTTCTCTGTTAATATAATCCTGTTCGGCTTTTGACTTTGTACCTAGACTAAGCACTCGTATTGCTTTATTTGCTACAATTTCATATAAGACAACTTCATCCTTAAATTGAACAGGGAGTGTCCCATGAGTTGCGGATAATTCTTGCAGCTCGCCTTCATAGGGAACGATATAGCATTCGCCGCCCGGTAAATTGCCAGCTTTGCCCGGCTCAGTAAATCGACCGCTGCTTGCAGTTGCCTGACGAAAACGAGTGTCAAAAATCATATTGTAGATTGATCCATTTTTTAGTTGAAATTCCATGTCCACTTCGACAGCATCATCAAGAATTTTATTTATTGTCATTATCCGTTTATGTACCAATTCGTAATCCAGGCGTAGCGACGGTATCATTTCCTGATTAAATCCCGGCATTGTGACTGCGCGAAAGCCATATTTCGGAGCTGCAAGTTTTAATGGTGCCGTGGCTGATAATTCCGTTAGAGCAACAAATAAAGGGAATTGTTGCATGATTTCAAGCATTTGTCGTTTTGTGCCGTATGTTATTAATTGCTTGAAGTCAAGCGTATCTGAAGATTGATCATAAGAGTAGGCGGAGTCCGGCAGATCAGCGTTATTGCTGTGAACGTTTCGATAGTAGAATATTTCGACTTTGTCCAAAACGGTTGAATTTACTGGTTGGCGTAACATCTCGCACCATTCGGATGCCATCTTTCGTCGTGCCTGCCAAAATGGATTATCGGCGATAATATCATCTGGTACGTCAATAATGATCGCAAGCTTTTTTTCATGGGCCTGTGGTGCAAATACTGATTGAATTAATGAACCAATTTCTTCAGATAACAAAGATAGACTCATTCGATTTCTCCAATTTTAGTTTATTGGTATTAATATGATTTTGCCTTGCGGTGCACTCAGGTTAAGTTTAGAATTTTCCAAAACAATTGGTGACGCAAAAATGCGTATGTCGCCTTTATTGGTTTGGGCTGAAACTGTTAACGGTATATCTGTGGGAAGTTCCCAATGTTCGTTGGTTGTGAGCCGGGGAAAGAAGCCAGTGACCGAATTGTCGGAATTGAGGATGAGTGTATCAGCAACAATGTTATGCGATATAGTACTGTTGACATCGCGTTCGAAAAAGCCTGTGCCGGTAATCTCAACAAATCCAGTGGTGGCCTCAGCATTTTTATCAATATGAATTTCAATATTACCGAAAGTTTGGTGAATTAATAATATGATGTTATGTGCGTCTGATGGCAAAATGCGGCTGAAATGCGTTTCGTGGTACAATGGTTTGGCAAACATGAGTATTAAAAGCAGCAAGCCTATTAGTAGTGTCAGAAATACTTTTTTTATATTACGATTTATCTTATCAATGAAAAGTGGTTTATGAAAGATGAAGCCATAAACAATCATTGCCGTTAGCATGGTCATTCCGGCGCCCCATAATGCGTCTGATAAAAAATGCGCGCCTTGTATCATCCGGGCAAACGCCATTAAAACGCCATAAATTATTGCTGCCATCAGCCAGGTGAGATGCTGATAGCGTTTACGTCGCGATAAAATGAAACATCCGGCAACCAGAAACCAGGCGGTTGCCACATGGCCGCTGGGAAAGCTATGGCCACGTCCCGGTGTGCCAGGTTGCCAAACCTGCTGAAATTCCCATTTCCCACCCAATTCGGTACATTCCCGTGGGCGAGGGCGTCCCCAATAATCCTTAAATACCGCGTTCACGAGAATTCCTGGCCCGATAAGCATCGTCAATAATAGAAATGCAGCTTGCTGACGCCAGCATCGCCACGTCGGGGTAACGATTCCTCCGATCATGTTGATAAGTGCAATGACACTAATTAGCAGTGGCAGAACAGTGCCTGATTTATAAAACCAATGCCAGGGTTGCTGATTGGTTGCATACCACTTTCCGTTTTGATAAAAAATGTGTTCAATTCTTAAATCCAGATTGAATGCAGCTATAGTGATGGTGGTTACAAGAAGAAGTAAAAAGAATAGTGCTATACGAAGCCAGTAATGTCGCATAAATTTCACCACGTATTAGAAGTTTTGTACTCTCAAAATAACAACAATTCTATAATAATCAAGCAATTTTTTATTATTCTGAAATTTATTGACATTTAAGGTAATTTGGCTTATATTGTTCTACATATTGAAGTTGTACCACCAATGGCAACACATTGGCTTTTAAATATGCTTCGTTTTCAAAAAATAATCATTGAGAGAAAAGATGTCAGGCATATACGAACCATACCCATATCGAATTCAAAAATTTCGACTTGCAGTTTTGCTAATCTTGACTGCTGCCGGAATTGCCGGGCTGGTCTGGCTACGAAAGTCGCCCATCCAGATACCTGATATCGATATGTACTTGTTTGCTGTAAAAGTCGCATCATTCATTTTGTTACCGATTGCAATCGGTATTAGCATGCGATCGTATAAAATCGGTTATGAACGCGATTTTATCTATGCCTGTACAGCAATAATACTATGGCCGCTTTTCTATTTTCTTCGCTCTGGAGTCGACCATTTTATTATTCCTGAGTCTGCACTGGTGCTTAATTTTCAGGGATTTTTCGGAGAATTACCGTTTATCGGATTGATGATGCTGCTAACTGCTACTCAGTCTGGTAAAACGTACGCAATGTCGGTTCGGAATCGTTATATAGTTCTGATTCCTCTAATGTTCATTGTGCTTAGTGTTTTATTTCAGTTTGTTACTGTTTACCTGCTTTCTTCCGTAACAATGAGTTTTCCCCAACTTAATATTATTATTAATGGCGCAATCGCTGTTGTGTTGCTTGGCATCAGCTTTTTTGTTTTCTATAACAAATATGAGAAAACTGCCTATCGTATTTATTTTTGGCTATTGTCATTATGTATGATGATTTTTATGATGACACTTTACCAATTGGGGAATGATACAAAATCACCGGTTATTGTGCTCGGAGAGTATGTGTGGTATATTGCTGCATTGATTACGTTGTTTTGGGCTGGTTACGAAGTACACACCCGACTGGTACATGGTGAAGTGGATGTTCGCAAATCTCTGGAAAATACATTATTTCAGGCGGAACAGAATTTATCGCTGTTTCGATCTTTGCTTGAACAAATTCATGTTGGTGTGTTCACAATTGATGACAAAGGAAATATCAGTTACGCCAATCCACATTTATCAGCATTGCGCGGAAAAAGTATTGAAAAAATAATCGGCGCCGACGTGAAAGTTTTATTCGATCCGATAAATCTTGAAAAATTCTTACTCGATCAGGAAAAATGGAAGGATGGCGCACCAACGCAAAATCAGGTCGAATTACTGACGGCACAAAAGAATATCCCCGTTTTGATAAATTCAACACCGATTCGTGACCGCGTCGGACAATTTCGTGGCAGTCATCATGTGATTATCGAGTATTCGGACAGAAAAGATTATGAGCAGCGGATTAAAGATTATTCGTCCGCCCTGAAAAAGCAGATTGAAGATCAGTCGCGCCAATTGAGTGCTACAAAAGATGAGATGCAACAATCCAAAAATTATTATGAAACACTGATTGATGGCATGTTGGATATTTTGCTGGTCATAAATACAAATGGACGTTGTGTATTCGTAAACCAATATGGCAAGCAACTATTAGGATATGATATTGATGGCCTTAATAACAAACGATTGCCTGATTTTCTGGCTGATTTGAATAAACTCCAATCGAATTACGGTGAATCGATGAAAATCGAATTGCGTGATTATGAAACGAAAATGCAAACGCGCCAGGGTAAATCGTTGGTCATTAGTTGGAATATACGGTTCTTGTATGGCACAAAAGATGAGAAAATTGGTGTGATGTGTGTCGGGCGGGATATTTCAGAATACAAAGCGCTTCAGGGAAAACTTCAGGACCATTCTGATAATCTGGAACAACTCGTACAACAACGGACCGATGAACTGGACCGAAAAATTGATCAACTGGCGCAAATATTGAAAATTGGAGAATCGATTCTATTGGATACTGATCTCAATCGGATTCTCTCCAATATATGCAGGGCGATTTGTAAAACCGGTTGGAAAGTATCGATCATCACGCTTAAGTCGCAGGACAACAAAATTCAAATTGCGGCATCATCAGGCATTCAACGACCAAATTTGCCGCAATTCATTGATAAGCGCGACGAGCTGTTTCGACAAACAATTCGATTTATGAAAGATGAATTTCGAATTGGTAATTCGTTTTATATTGATCCGCGCAATGTCAACTTCATGACACATACAATTGATGATACGCTGTCACCAACGCAAGTATGGGCGAAAGATGCCTGCCTGCTTTCACCGATCAAGCTTAAGAATCGTGTGCTAGGATTTATTTTTGTGTTCGATCCCAACGATCAGCTTATTCCAGATGAAAAGAAATTGCAGCTTATTGAAATCCTGACACAGAAAGCAGCTGTGGCAATTGAAAACAAACAATTGTTTGAAGAACTTCAATCACGGGCCCAGGAACTGGAAATTGCCAATGAACGTCAATCCCAATACTTCGCCAACATGTCCCATGAATTACGGACGCCGCTCAATTCCGTGCTTTCACTAGCGAGTATTTTGCAACAATCCGGCAACAAATTTACAAGTGATCAAAAACAGCACATTGATGTGATTCGAAAGAATGGCGAGCGATTGTTGAATTTGATTAACAATATTCTCGATCTTTCAAAAATTGACGCCGGTAAAATGCAGGTTCAACATTCCTTTTTTGCACTTCGTGATTTATTGCAATTAAATATTGATACTATCCGACCGCTATGCAATCAAAAGCAACTCAAGCTTGATTTGAATATAACGAAAAACGTACCCCAATATATTTTTAGTGATCAACATAAATTAGAAATGGTATTGACTAACATTCTTTCCAATGCAGTAAAATTTACACAAAAAGGCAAAATCAGTGTTGATGTGAAAACAAGTGATCGTGGAAAAATGCTGGACTTTTATATTAAAGACACGGGTATAGGGCTTACGGCGGAAGAGGTTCAAACGATGTTTCAGCCATTCCGTCAGACAGGCGATCAACAGGAACATCAGAAATATGGAACCGGACTCGGATTATCAATTTCCAAGCATATTTGGCAGTTATTAGGCGGCGAGATATTCGTTTCCAGCAAAAAGGACAAAGGTACACAATTCCATTTGACATTGCCGATTATCGAGACTGAGCCAGGTGTAGAAATGAAGCCGCAACAGCCCGCAATTATGCTAAAGGAAACCAGAGATTCCGCAGGCAATAGTAATCATTCCAATGCAAAAATTCTGCTCGTCGATGACAATCAGGACAATCAATATGCACTCAAGTATATTCTCGAAGATCAGGGTTTTCAAATCGACTTCGCATCGAACGGGAAGGAAGCAATTTCAATGGCAAACTCGATCAAGCCGGATATGATTCTCATGGATATGATGATGCCGGGCATGGATGGATACGAAGCAACACAACGATTGCGTAAACAGCGGGAATTTCGCACGATCCCCATCATCGCCATGACTGCAAAAACAAAGGATGAAGACAAAGGCAAAGCTATCGAAAACGGTTGTAACGATTACCTGTCAAAACCATTTACATTTGATGATGTGCTGAAAAAAGTAAACCAATGGATCGGAGAAGCATCATGACGGATAAAGAATTGCAGGATATGCTGGATATCTTCAGTCACAAACTAAAAAATCCATTACATGGCATGGGCATTAATCTTGATGTCCTTCGCGCCAAATTAAAGAAACAATACTCATCCGATGATCCTGTGTTCAAACATCTTGATATTGTAAGTTCTGAATCAAAACGCTTACAGGACATCACATTGACCTTTCTGGATTATGTGAAAACACCGGAAAAAAAACGAGCATCGATCGACTTGAAAAAACTACTTGAAGGGGGAACACGTGGCAAATAGAGCTTCACGAATTCTGGTGGTGGATGATGAATCTGCTATTCGCGAAGGATTAAAAGCGCTTTTGGAAGAAGATGGTTATTATGTGGTAACCGTTGATAGTGGTTTAAAGGCGTGGGAACAGTTGCAAGTGCAATCGTTTAATCTTGTATTGGTTGATCTGATGCTGCCAGAGCTAACCGGGCTTGAATTACTTGAGAAAATTAGAAATAATGATATTCCAACAGAAGTCATTATTATCACAGGGAAAGGAACAATTGATACCGCTGTCGAAGCTATTAAAACCGGCGCATACGACTATCTCACCAAGCCGGTTGCATCCGATCGTCTGCTCACCATTATTCCAAAGGCACTGGCGCATAATCAGTTGGTGATTGCCCACCGTGGCCTGGAAGCAAAAATTAAACATTTAACTCATTATGAAGATCTAATCGGCCAATCGCCGCAAATGCTGGAAATTTATCAATTGATAGATGCTGTTGCCGATTCGACTGCAAATGTTATAATAACGGGCGAAAGTGGTACGGGTAAGGAATTGGTAGCCAGGGCGATTCACAATAAAAGCAATCGAAACAAGGGGCCGTTTATTGGCGTTAATTGTGCGGCTTTTCCCAAAGATATTCTGGAAAATGAATTATTCGGCCATGAGAAAGGTGCATTTACCGGGGCGCTAAATGAGAAACAAGGTTGTTTTGAGCTTGCTGATCACGGTACGTTATTTCTCGACGAAATTGGCGAGATGGCTATCGAAACTCAACCGAAAATTTTACGCGCCCTTGAAGAACGACGATTTCGCCGGTTGGGTGGTAAGAAAGAAATTAATGTGGACGTTCGTGTTGTGGCGGCTACCAATCGCAATTTGAAAGAGGCTGTTGAACAGAGACTACTTCGTGAAGATTTATATTATCGGCTTTGTGTGGTTGAAATTGATATGCCGCCATTGCGGGAACGCATCAGTGATATCCCGCTTTTAATAAATGAATTTATCGAATTATTTAGTCGTATGAATCAAAAACGTATTACGGGCATTACATCATCATGTCACGAAGTTCTGCTGCGTTACCATTGGCCGGGAAATGTACGCGAGCTGAAGAACGTGATCGAACGAGCAGTTGTGCTGACGACAAACGAACAAATTGATACCAAAAATTTACCACGCCGACTGTTCGATAATGATTCAGATGAAGGTGGATTAAACTTTCCTATTGGTACGCCGATTCAGCAAGTGGAGAAAAAAATGATTTTTGGAACGCTTGCGGCTGTAAATAATAATAAAACCCGAGCAGCAAAGATATTAGGAATCAGTTTGAAGACACTGCACAATAAATTGGCAGTTTACAAAAAACATTCAGATTGAAACAAAAAATGTAATTATGTAA
>JAFGDW010000172.1 GCA_016931935.1 Candidatus Zhuqueibacterota bacterium
GAAACGTCTCTGCTAAAGGGATGCGGCCTAAATAATGATTGAACTAACCCGCGCAAAAAACGCGCGGGAAGCTCATCATCGCTTTAGCAGACGATCAGATTTTCATTGATTTAATACATTTGAATCTGTCTATCTTTTCAAAATCCATCCTAATAAAATGAATCACCAAATACATAAAGGAGGTGTTTCTATGCAACAAGGTAAAGGAGCAGGTGGATCAAAGCGTGGTACTGGTGGTGGACGAGGCATGGGACGTGGCGGCGGCAGAGGTCGAATGGGAGGCGATCAACCCGGTTCAGGGCCTTCGGGAAACTGCATCTGTCCGGCGTGTGGGGCGACTGTTGCCCACCAACAAGGCGTGCCGTGCAATACAATTCCATGTCCGAAATGTGGCGCCATGATGACGAGGCAATGAATACGAAGCACGGAGAAAGGAAAATGGAGTAGAGACAATTGATAGGAAATGATATTTAAAAAGGGGTATCCATTCGATAAAAGAGGGTAGTTTTAATGTGTGCGTATGCTTTCACACTTCGACAAAGTATATCCTGTGCTTGATATAGGGCTCAGTGTGAAGTGACAGCGTAACTTCATGCTGAGTCTCCCGACGTGTCGGGAAAGCATGATAATACTGTATCGTCAATTCCATAATTTATTGAACGGATACTAGAAAAGTTATAATCGTTCTCCGTTTTCCTTGCTCCGTTGTCCGAAAGAGCTATTATTTAATTTTGAATTCCTATAATTCATCCTTCCATTGTAATCACTAATAAAAGGAGATTGGCCTATGGAAGAAGCAAAAGCCGGGTGCGCCCGTCCGACGGGTGGTCCTGTCGGAGAAGCGCCCGAACAGAAACCGGAAATCACAGAATCCAAACCGAAGGAGGTACAACGTATGATTAAAGTTGGCCAAAAAGCGCCGGATTTCGTTGCCCCTGCGTTTTTTAAGGGTAAGTTCGTTGACATTAAATTATCCGATTATCTTGGTAAATGGGTGGTACTGTGTTTCTACCCGGGTGATTTCACATTCGTCTGAGCGACTGAAGTTTCAGCAGTTGCTGAAAAATTTCCCGAATTCCAGAAACTGGGTGTTGAAGTATTATCCATGAGTATTGACAGCATGTTCGTTCATAAAATGTGGAACGATCACGAATTGTCCAAAATGGTTTCCGGTGGTATTCCATTCCCAATGCTCTCCGATGCTGGCGGAAAAGTAGGAGCGGTTTATGGCATATATGATGAGAATGCAGGTGTTGAGACCCGCGGTCGATTTGTTATTGATCCAGACGGGATTATTCAGGGTTTTGAAGTACTAACTCCGCCGGTGGGACGAAATGTGGGTGAGACGTTACGGCAAATTCAGGCATTCCAGCTTGTAAGAAAATCAAAAGGTACGGAAGCGACACCATCCGGCTGGAAACCGGGCAAAATGACACTCAAACCAGGACCTGATTTGGTTGGTAAAGTATGGGAAGTATGGAAAACCGATATGGCGTTCGATTGAGCCTTTATAGTGATATGTAATAATGTAACGAGTGCATATGCTCATTGCAATACATTTTCAATCATGTAAACTATTAATGTAACCATGCGAGAGTGAATTGATAATTGGTATCCTGATTATCAATTCACTACTATACGGATAATAGTTATTCATAATAGATCTGCTTTGGTTGATTTAATATACTTGAAAATTTCATTTGAATGATATTTTAGAGAATGCTGTCATTCCCGCCCACAGGACTTCCTTCGGTCGCATGCTTCAAGCGGGAGTCCATATTTATCTCGAACTGGACTCCCGATAAAAAAGCTGTCCCGACTTCCTTAAGATACGATAACACCGGACATGGCATTCGAGAGTGACAGAAGAGTGTAATTTACCAAAGTAGTAATAGTAAATGGATAATTGTAAATTGAAAATTGTTGATTTTTAGTTCATAATTGTCAAAAGAGTACCAAAATCAAAAGTTCGAAGGAGGTGAACATACATGCCAGGAGGAGACAGAACAGGCCCTTTGGGAAGGGGGCCAATGACAGGCCGGGCAGCAGGATTGTGTACAGGAAACCCTGTGCCCGGTTATGCTAATCCTGTTGGAGGACGAGGTATGCATGGCATTGGCTTTGGCGCATTCGGTCGCGGTCGGGGACACCGTCACTGGTTCTACACTACCGGTTTACCACGCTGGGCGCGTGGCGGCTATCCGGTTATGTTCGAGCAACCGTACGACGATGTTGAAGAGCTGGACTATCTGAAAAATCAGGCAAAAACCATGCAGAAGTCATTGGATGCTGTCACGAAACGCATTGAAGAGCTGGAAAAAAATGCTGATCAAAATTAGTCCCTAATAAATAAGGCTGAGTCTGCCGGCATATTAAATATGCAATACATCTCCCGATTGTAAAGTGGTAGCGCTTAGCCTTATTTAATTTTGACCGACAAACCAGTAATAAGAAAATAAAAATGCAAACGCAAACCGATATTATTCGCTATCCACATCCGGTATTGTTAAAAACGGCTGCACCTGTTGAAAATATCAATCAACAGGTTATCGATACTTTAGATATAATGACACGGATGTTGAAATATCATGAAGGTGTTGGGTTGGCGGCGCCTCAGATAAAAATTTCCCAAAGGTTGATTACAGTTTATGTAAAAAACGCGCTTTACCAAATGATCAATCCGGTCATTAAATGGGAATCGGTAAGCGAAAAAGGTATTGAAGGATGTTTGAGTGTGCCGGAAAAATATTATGAAGTTGTACGGGCTCAGGAGATCATCGTACAAGGATTCACACCGGATCAAAATGATGTGACAATTTTGGCAGATGGAATTCTCGCCCGGGTATTTCAACACGAAATTGATCATCTTAATGGGATTTTAATAAATATCGATGGAATTCGGGTAGAGATAACATAAATGCATTTAAGCCGACAAAGAGCGTCGGCTTAAAGCGATGATGAGCTGATGTTGACATAAGTAAATAAAACGAAACTGCGTTCACATCTA
>JAFGDW010000173.1 GCA_016931935.1 Candidatus Zhuqueibacterota bacterium
TAGATGTGAACGCAGTTTCGTTTTATTTACTTATGTCAACATCAGCTCATCATCGCTTTAAGCCGACGCTCTTTGTCGGCTTAAATGATATTGAAGCGAACCCGACTTCGTACCCGTTTGATTCAGTTTCTTCAATACAAGATAGGCATCCACATAACGTTCACGCATACAATAGGAAATCCCGAGTTCGAGTTGATTCTGAAAGTTGCTGCTGTCCCGTTTGACGGCTTCATCGTATGCAATGGTTGCACTGTCATACTGAGCTGCTTTAAGATAACCTTTGCCTAATTGAGCAAAGCCAGACACATTTGTTGAATCCGACTGAATAATCAGCTTTGAATATTTAATTGATTTTTTATAGTCCGAACGTTTAAAAAATAGTTTCGCTAAAATTAATCGAATGTCATTTCGGGTTGGATCAAGCAGAAGTAATGATTCATAGGCTTCTGTTGCCTGAATTAAAAAGCCGGCACGTTCATAAGCCTGACCAAGCTGTAAGAATCCTCGGGTATCGTTCGGCCATGCTTCTGTAAATTGTTTGTACGCATCAATCGCATCCGTAAAGTTTTGTTTTATTGAATAAATTTGTCCACGGTATAAATACAACGATGGATCGTTGAATCCGCTGTTATTTCTTCATCGATCAGGGCCAGCGCACTGTCGTATTCACTGGTAAATATAAATTGATTTATTTTCTCCAACTTAATTTCACCAGCGTTGACGATACGGATTGGGAATAATATCACGAGCATGAATACTTTATATTTCACGATTTATTCCTTTTGTTTGGATGATTGTATAAATTTTAAGGTATAATTGAGCGCTGAATCGTTATCATTCAACAGATCATCAAGCGTGGGAATAACTTCATAATCAGGCTTAACACTATCGAATGAATTTTCGGCGCATGGAAATCTGAAAATTGTATTACTACTCATTACTGGAATTTTGGAATGGGGAAGTATAAAACTGGCAATATTGCCATTACTGATTAACGGCTGACCGCACTCTTGTCCAACAATCGTAGCAAGCTGATTGCACTTTAGCAGCGCTGCAAAGTAAACGGCTGTTGAATTAGTCCCCGGGCCGGTTAGCAGAAAAAATTTTCCCGTAAATCCATTTGTGCGAATCGGTGGTTTTACATCGTGTGGATGGATAACAAAGAAACCATCTTCGACTGAACCCGTAGATTGAATTTCATTAATAAAGGTTTGAGTTTTATCGCTAATTTTAATTGCTTTTTGCTGCCAGGAGTGAAAGGATTTATCCGTTAAATACGACACAAGTGAATCCGCCAAATCGGTTATCCCACCTCCATGCCGTGAATCTATAATTAAATATGAAATTTTTCTATCATGGAGTACTGTGAATAGTGAATCGATATTATGGAGAAATACAGGAGGCTTTTTAAATTTGCCAATATTTAAGTACGCAGTGTTGCTATCAATGAATTTAATCTTGAGCTGATTATTACTATCGGGCACGACACGTTCAGCTTTTACTCCTGGTACCGAAATAATGATGTGTTTGTTTGCAGCTTGTAATTCGATTGAAAAATTTAGAAAATTGCCGTATGCTAAACGATAGAAAAACGGAAATTCATTTTGAAGTTTATATAATTTGTAATGTCGTGTTTCGCCAGGTATGAATGATAATACTTTGTCGGTAACACGTTCGGTTGGTACCCCGTTAATTGCTATAATTTCCATTCCCTGTTCAATTTGATTATTGTCCGATACATTCTTCTTTACATACATTCCATTTCTAAACACACATATTTTAATTGGAAAGAATGCATTCTGAATGTCTGGCGTAATTTTATCCCTGAAGACAAGGCTTGTATGACCATCAATGGCAACAATTGGCTGTAATATTTTAAATAAATCATAGCTTGAAATAGGTGCTTGTATTGAATCCTTGATTGAATTAATTCTCTTTACAATTTTAGGTGTTGATGCGTAGGTTTTAAAAGTTGCATGAATATGATTTAAGGAATATAAAAGTGTATCAATATCCGCGCGTGCATCTTCGGGAGATATTAGCAGGATTTCTTCGACAGAAAATAGGCAACTCGGAATGATGAAAAATAATATAATAATAAGAACATATCTCATTGATAATTCTCCTATAAAAATGATAGTTTTACAATATTAGTTGAAATACTACAGATGTAGTAATTGTAATATTTATTTTATAAAATGTCAAGAAAAAAATAATTTCGCCAATGTAAAAAATATGTTGACAATAATTGAAAATTTTAGTATACTACAAATGTAGTAATAAAACTAATCAAGTAGGAGTGGCAGATGTCAAAAATAAACAATCAAAATCTATCCGAAATTGAATGGGGCATTATGCGAGTTCTTTGGGATAAGGGTGTACTCTCGGTTAAAGATGTCTGGAATAAGTTGTATCCCAATGGGGAAAAAGCGTACACAACAATTCAGACTTATATGGACAGAATGATTGAAAAAGGCCTGTTGAGAAAAGAAAAAATCGGGCTTGTAAATTTTTATCAGCCTGTCGTCCAACAAGAGAAAATGATGTCCCAGGCAACCGATCGATTTGTTTCAAATGCTTTTGGTGGATCTTTTGGTCACCTGGCTGCATTTCTGGTAGGATCCGGGAAACTGTCATCCGAGGATATAAATAAAATCAAAAAATTGATTAACGAAGCCGAAGGGGAGTGAGATTATGAACAATTTGTCAGGCATAGCCGAAACATGGGTTGTATATATGGTTGATTCAAACTGGCAATTTATTTTGTTCACTGTATTAGTGATTGTATTTACCCGGATGTTTCGCAGCCAATCGGCTCGATTTTTATATACTATCTGGTTACTGGCATTAATGAAATTGCTGCTGCCGGTACATATTAAATTGCCAACATTTATTAGTTCATCGAATATTCCAATTGGTGGTGTCCTTCCCGATGTAAGCATATCAGGGGTGGCATCTATCAGTACAATCTCATGGCAGAATATTATTTTAATTGGATGGTCAATTGTTGCAGGCGCAATGTTAGTGATTTGGATTTTCCAATACCTTCGGTTTAATAAGTTATTAACCCAATGCACGCTTCTGCCGGAATTTGAGAGCAAAACCAATGGCGTACAGGTGTTAACAGGGACAACTGTCCAGACACCTTTTGCGAAAGGCATACGAAATCCCAGGATATATCTACCACAAAAAACACTTGAATTGACACAACGGGAGATTCATGTCGTGCTTGCTCATGAAATGGCCCACATTCAACGCAAAGACACGCTCTGGATTGCTATTCAAAATATGGTACAGATTGCATTTTTCTTTAATCCTCTTGTTTGGTACATGAATTCAAAATTGACACAATACCGTGAAAAGGCATGTGATGATTTGGCAATTCAAGCATTGGAAACCAAACCTTTAGAATATAGCCGCTTTTTACTGAATACGCTCGATCGCTATCGTCAGTGGCGTCCGGTACCGCTATTGACGAATCAATTCCATCAAACAAACCGAACGCTGATCGATCGTTTTAAATATTTAACGAGAAGGAAGGAGGCAATTATGTTGCATTTTTCGATGTGGCAGAAAGGAGTGTTGCTCGCACTCATGATTGTGGGAATTGCATTTGCGTGCGAAAAATCAGATAGCGTAAAATCATCTGATAATGGAGCGAACGTAGAATCATTGGCAAAAGATGCTGCTGAGAATCCTGTTCCGGATGGTGGATTTGGTGCATTGATGTTAAATTTAAAATACCCGGAAGCAGCTAAGAAAGCAGGTATTGAAGGAAAAGTATTTGTTGAGGTGACAATTAAGAGCACAGGTGCGATAGAAAATTCACAAATTACTAAATCTTTTGGAAACGCTGAGTGTGATCAAGCCGCACTTGAAGCAGTAAAAATGACAAAATGGATTCCAGCGATGGTCGATGGTAAAGCCATTGATAAAAGAATTACCATCCCGTTTGCATTTAAGCTTCAAAATGAAAACTTGAAAGCTGAACAACATGACGGTAATCCCGTAAATTTCGTTGCTTATGATGAACCACCTCAACCGATCGGTGGATTTGTAATGCTTCAAAAGAATTTAGTGTATCCGGAAACCGCTCGTAAAGAAGGCGTTGAGGGTAAAGTAATGCTACAGGTTAATATTGATGAATCCGGCATTGTGCAGCATGTAAATATTGTCCAATCTTTGAATGCAGAGTGTGATGAAGCAGCCATAAATGCAGTAAAATCGACAAAATGGGAACCCGCCAGGCAACAGGATAAAAGCGTTGCTGTATGGGTTTCGATTCCAATTGTATTCAAGTTGAGTTGATTCAATTTTACATCAAATTTTTATAGCCCGACAAACTAAATTTGCCGGGCTTTTTTAATTTGAAGCTTATAAAATATGCTATCGATTCTATTTAAATTGAATACACGGACAGTTCTCAAATATATTTTTTATTTAGAAAAGTAAAAAAATATTATCGTTAATGGAAAAATAGTTATTAATCTTAAAACAGAGCGAATCGAAAAAAGTTGTTAAATAACTGATAAATTTATTGCTTTTGTGCAAATAAGTTATATATTGGATACTATATGTTTCATTAAGACAATAAACCTGAGACAGCTTTGTTTTGCATCAACGCTATGCACCCACTCTACTTCTAACCAAATAAAACTTTCATTCTACAGAACACAAAGCGAAAAAAAAAATTAACTGCGTGGTCAATCAATGAAGACGTATATCTTGTGGGCAACCCTGTTGATTTTCTACACAGGAATATTAATAACCAAAACTCCTCTTAGCGCTGCCGACTCGCTTGAAGTGGCTGTGAGCAATATTACCATCAATCCTGCTGATAGCATTCGCGGGCTTAACGCTGCATTCCCCAATCCGGTGATTTCCACTATCACTGTTTTGGATGATATCGGAAATCCCGTATTTGGTCTTGCTGATACAAGCACGTGGATCGGACCAAATGATATTAATAATCGGGGTGATCGTATTCGCGATGCGTGGCACCCGTTAGCTGAATATCATGAGGAAAATCCATCCCTGCCTGCCTCTCAAAATTTATTTGATCAATTTCCTGATTTATTGTTTACCGAAGTTCGGGAAACACTTCGGGTGCCATCCTCGAGCATGATTGTTATGGATATGAGTTCCAGTATGAGAGATGAAATCGGCGATGCTCGTAAGGGTGCGGTTCAATACATCAGTCAAATGCGGGAGACCGATTATTGTGGGATTGTGTTTTTCAGTCGCACCATCCTCGATATTGTTCCATTGACCAACAATGCGGATTCATTAATTGATATTGTCAACAATTTTCCTATTGATTTGGGCACAGCACTCTATGATGGCATGATGACCGCGTGTCTGCAATTGAAGAACGAACGAGGCAGGCGAGCGGTTATCGTTTATACGGATGGTTTCAACAATTCGTCACAGCATACATACGAAGCAGTAATTGATACAGCATTGGTCTATAATCTTGCCATTTTTACAATTGCTATCGGCGAAGATACTGAAGAGATAAAATTACGTACAATTGCCCGTTCGACTGGCGGCAGCTATTTTAAAGCGCGCACAAGCGCTGAATTGCCGGAAGTGTTCCAGCGTGTATCGAGTCTGGTAAAAAATTATTATCTGATGGCACATATGTCTCCAGATCCGGTTTGGAATGGCACCTGGCGTGTGGTTGATGTGACGGCACATGCGGAGTGTGATGGGGAAATGCTTGCTGGCAGAGGGAAGGGAAAATATTTTGTGCCCTATCGACCCAGGCCAAACGATATAGCCCTTACTTTGCAGGCAGTAACCGATTCAATGGTGTCTGATGGCGGAATCAATTTCCCTGCTGTATTGCCTTCGGATTCGCTAACGTTTCAGTTGTCGGTTTCCAATAGTGGGCCTTATGCCTCGCGAAATATATTACTTTCGTTTCGAATGCCGGATTCGATATCGTATCAAACTGCCAGTTTGCTACCCGATGTTGTTGCAGATGATTCGTTGTTATGGAATATCGGTGAACTGAATGTAAATCAATCCATAGCTATTGATATTGATTGTTTTGTCTCAGATTCAATCCCGGAGGCGATGACTCAGGCACGAGCATTCGCTCACGGCTGGGCGCCGGGTGATTCGATGTTGGAAAATAATGATGCTTCTGTTGTTATTAGAATGCTGCAACCACCGGAGCCAATTAAATACGTTGATGTCGCTATATCGCAGGCAATCGCTGCAGACACTCTCATTCAGTGGGGAAATAAATTAACTCCGGCCGTTTATGCGGATAAATCGTACACGACCACGCTGCGGATTGAAAATAAATCACCACGCTCGGCATACGATATTCATATCTGGACAACCGTCCCGAACGATATTCAATTGAGGGAATCAAGTTCACCTGTTAAACGGACGATTCAGGATAGCTTGTTCTGGAATATTGATTCGCTCAATGCTCTGCAAGATTTATCAATTACACTTGAATGGCAACCACCGGATTCACTGAGTATATTTCCGATGCCGGTGCTTCATGTGAGTGGCCTCATGGCGTTGAACGATTCACTCCTGGCTAATAATATTGTTGACGATACTGTATTCATTATGCCACCACCAGCAGCTCCCGAAGATACCATCACTGATCTTACGTTGAATTTATTTTCAGTTTCTGACTCCATGATTATTGAAGACAACGATACACTGTTTATCGTAGAGCCGGCAATGGAATATTTATATACTATGCGCATTGAAAATCACACAAACTTTGATGCCAAACAGGTACAAGCGACCTTGCAACTACCGGATTCCGTCTGGTTTTTGTCGTCGACACAACAACCAATAAATGTGAATGATAACATAATAACGTGGAAGATCGATTCAATCGCAACGAAAGCCGGGCTGGAATTTTTGACGACCGTCCGGGTTGATTCGAATTTACGTACTGGTCGGCCCAAACTAATCGCGATAGGAAATGTCTCATGCGTTACGGATACCAATCTGCAAAACAATACCGATCAGGATTCCATATTATTCCGCTACAATAACGAATCGCCAGATACTTCAGGCCAAAAATGTGATCTTGCATTGCGCTTCGATGTGGCTGCTGATACGCAACTCGTTATTAAAAATGCATCGATTAATGGCGTCTGGATTGGCACAGAATTTAGCGGCGAAATAATTGTCAGGAATCAAGGCAATTTCAGCTCACGTAAGGTGCAGCTAACATTCAATTTCATTGATGGTTTTGAATGGCATCAAATAAATCCGCAACCGGATAGCATGCGAAATTCCACCACATTTTGGAATTTTCCCCCAATGCAAAAAGCAGATGAGATACAGGTACAATTTGTTGCTGCGATCACGGATACAAATGCTCAATTTCTGCCACAGAATTGGGTACATGCTTCGGTTCAAACCGCGAATGATTCGATTCCCTCAAATAATGTGGCAGATCTGCAACTGGTTGGTATTATGGAATTACCGGCACAACGATATGCCGATATGACAGTTACTTTAAAAGCAATTACGGATTCGAGTTCCTTTATAAATACCGATACCACCAAGTATGTTCACGCAGGGGAGGCATATTCATATGAAATAAAACTAAGGAATCTTTCAGAAAATCCAGCGCAGGCTGTTTCGTTAGCGTTCTATCCGGATGAAAGTATTGTCTTCAAAAATGCGGATGTGGCGCCAAAAACATTTACCAATGATTCACTTTATTGGGAATTTGAATCGTGGAAATCTTCCGCAACTCAAAATATCCATTTGGATGTAAGCGCCCGAAATGAGGTGCGCGAAAATGAGTTTCTTGCGGCGTGGTGTCGTGTTCGTTCACGAAATGATATTAATATCACCAACAATTTCAGTAGTGATACGGTTGTAATTGCAAAGAATAGTGAGGATACAACTATCGTGGGAGAACGGCATGTCGATGTAAGTATTGATTTGAATATAGTCGGCGATACCACGATTGTATCCGGGGGAGTGGATGTTCAAGGAATTTTTACGTCATCGCAGTATCCATTCAACTTAATGCTTCATAATAGTGGCCCTGATACAGCAGTGCAAGTCGAAGCCTGGACAATTGTGCCGGATTCTATTTCATTTACCAATTGGAATAGATTGCCGGACCGAATTAATACTGATACCCTGTTCTGGAATGTTGAAACAATTCTACCCAATGAATCAACAGAAATAAACGGTATTGCACATACTTCAACATATTTTCCGGAGGATATGTTTGAAATTACGCATGCTGCTGGTGTAAAATTGCAATATGATACGGATGACTCGAATAATCGCACATCACTATCTATTTACGGTCTGACAAAAAAACAGCAGCAACAGAATGGATTTGTTGACGTTGCCATATCTCAGAAAATTATGACGGATTCAATCGTCGTTATTGCGGGGGACACATTACATTTTGTCTCGTCCGGTGGATTGTATCAAGTCCAACTCAATATTAAAAATGTTGTAACTGATACGGCGCGGCAGATTCAGGTGCAAACGATTTTCCCGGAACAATTGGTATCAATAACACAATCGGTACCCGGTGCATCACAGGCGGGAGGTGGATCAAACAGTTGGAATTGGGATGTTCTGCTGCCGGGGGAAATGCGTAAAATTCAGCTTTTCGCTCAGGCGAAAGCTGATCTGCCCGGAGGCATTTTTCAAATAGAACATCGTTCAGAAGTTGCTGCGATCAATGAAGATGCTGATTATTTGATGAATAACACTGATCAGGGTGCGCTTTATGTAATTCATCAAATAAATCGTGATGAGCAATGGCTGCCGGGTATTGAGGCGATTCCACCGGTTGTGGATGTGGGGCAGGAGATTACGCTAAGAGTTCTCACAATAGTGCCGGCAATAAAATGGGATGTGTGGATCTATCAGGCAAACGCGGTGATTGATTCGTCATTTGCGGATGCTTTTATTGCTTCCAATTCCATAACTCCGGGTGAGTGGCTTACGATTGACGAACCGTACAAAAATACCCGACTTTACAAAGATAAAGAAGTTGAGAAGATTATTTTTGAACTTCGGGTGGTGGATATTTTCGGCACACGTAAAAAAGCACGGGCCCAGGTTTGGGTGCACAGTGGCAATCAGTATGTGCTCGATCGAAATGTTTTTCGTCCGGCAACCGAAAGCGAAATCGAAATTCGTTTCAAACTGAGTACTAATCGTAGTGCCCAAATTGATGTATTTGATATTTCCGGTGCGCATATCACACAACTGGCGAATAAACCGTTTCAGGCCGGATGGAATACCTATTATTGGAATGGGATTACAGATGATGGGCATCAAGTGGGTAGCGGCTTATACTTGATCACAATCCGCTCAGGAAATTTAAATGAGTATAAAAAGGTGATGGTGGTGCGATGAGACTGCTTCCATTAAAAATACTCATTTTTCTGTTCCTGATGTGTGTTGTGCCACTGCGGGTTGGCTCCCAAATCCGTTCAGGGGCTGGTTTTCTCAAAATCCAACCCGGCGCTCGTGAATCAATCAGCAATGCCGGAAATTCAGTAGGATTAAATCATGTAAATGGATTTTTTGCCAATCCGGCCATCACCGGATTTGCCCGTGAATGGCAATGGTCGGCATCGTACTCCACATGGATTGGTGATTTATACACAACCAGTGTGACCGGTGCGCATCGCATTCCTACACCCTGGACGCAATCCTTACGTGGCGCAATCGGCGTTTTTTACATGGGCATACCGGAATTTAACAGCACCGGTGGTGTCAGTCAATCTGTGTCAGGTGGCGATACCCGAATCACTGCAGGCTTATCACAACGAATTGCAATTGGAAATCATTCGCTTGCCATCGGAGCAAATGGCACTTTTTATCACAGTCAATATGCTGAATATACTGCACAAACTTCATCGTTTGATGTTGGTTTACTTTTCAGAACCCAACAGTTTCAGCCGGAAAGTAAATATCTCCGATGGATGCATAATGGCATTTGGGCAGCCGGTGCAGCTATTACCAATATTGGCCCTGATCTGACATTTATCTCTGAGGGAACGCCGCTTCCGCGAACGGTTCGCTTGGGAACCGCATTGTATATGGGCGTTCATAATGGATTTCAATGGACGATTGCCGCCGATTATCAACGGCCAGTATTCGAAGATAATATCTGGAGTTTGGGATCAGAATTATCCTGGAATCAGTTTTTTGCGCTGCAGTTTGGCTATAGCTTTGGTGAAAACCTGCTTGGAAATTTCAGCTTTGGCGGCAGTATTATGCTAACAGATATGCATTTGGGTAATCTGTTAGGCTACGGGCAAGTTTTGCAATTGGATGCTGCCACAGACGAAACGAACATGATGTTTAATTCACCCTATTACGGTACAGTGTCGGGATATCCAAACGAGCCGGAATCATTCGAATTATTGTATCCACCGTATGGTGTATTGCTGCATACGAACGATGTCGTCCTCAAGTGGAAAACAAGCCGCGATCCTGATCTGTTTGATGAGCTTGAATACCATATTTTCGTCAGTACCGATAGCTCGGATATGCATCGTATTGCTAAGGCTGTGACACAGCATCAGGCGTTAACTGAACAAACATTTGGCGCTATAAATACATTTGCTCAAAAGTCGCACTATGTGCTCAATTCAATTGATGCCGGTAACTATTTTTGGACTGTTCTGGCGGTTGACCGCGATGGTCACCAGCGGATCGCTACACAGGGGAATCGATCTTACGGCAAGTTTAGTGTTTCCAAAGCACGGCCGCGAATTATTGCGTTTGATTATCAATACAGCCCATGGATCACGGCTGATCCATATCAAGGAGATGTAACATTAGCTATAAAAAATTCCGGAAATCGAATGGCTCACGATCTGGTTGTAAATGTGAGTGATTCTTTGGTTGCATATCCGGATAAGCATTTTGTCAGCAGTCCGGGTTTATCTGAGATGGCTTTTAGCGTTAAACTGGATTCGCTGGCTCCCGATAGCATTTTTCAATGTACATTTAGTTGGAATACGGATGTGCTTGGTAATCATGCTTTGAAAGCCGTCGTTACGCCGGATACGGAATCACTTGCATCCAACAGTTGTTTTCAGCAAATACAATGTTTCACAATCCCAAAAGGGGAATTTACTACACCGGATACTGTTGTCGTATTGAGATTAAATGCAGTCATTTATGAATTGCCTTATGTCGGCAAAGTATATTTTGATGAACATAGTTCCGAAATTGATCCCATTTATACCACAAAATGGGTCATGGAACCGCCTTTAAAAACATTTGCCCAACGGTTACGCAGATACCCACATCTTAAAGTCGTTTTGCAGGGAACGGCTGATTCGAACTCAGATGAAAACAATGTGAAAATCGCCAATGAACGAGCTGAAGCGGTATCAACCGTATTGCAAGTGCTTGGTGTGTCTGAACATCAAATCAGCATAAAACCCGGGGTAGTTTTGGTGCAACGTCGGGTACCGAATTCACCGCTCGATGCCAAATGGATTTTTGAAGAACGCCGCCGGGTTGATATTACCACAGATGAACAATATGAAGAACAGCTGTTTGCACCGCTCGAAAGCAGATATCTCGAACGCTTGAGTGCGCCGGTCATTTTTAAAAGTAGCATTAAATGTAGTGTACCGATTGCTTCAACTTCAATATTATGGCATTGTGATGCTGGAACGGATAGTATTGACATTGCACCATGGATCACTCCACGGAATATTATTACCAATATTGAATGGGAGGCTGATTATTCACAGGAATACATCGAACAAAACTGGCTCAACCGCTATTTTGATTATACCTTACTCTTGACAGATAGTTTGAATCGTAAATTTCGAGTGCCTGCGCGTCATGCTTTTGCAGAAAATGAAATGCTGCAATTGGAACGAATGTATTACGTGATTGCCCAGTTTGCACAGGCACGCCCGTTTTATGAATTTTATTGGGATAATTTGCTCCAGCGGCTGCCGATTTTGGTTGGCGATGAGAAGAAACGTATCAAATTTATCGGACATGGTTGTGCAATTGGATCGGATGCAATTAATAGCTGGCTCTCAGAAGCAAGAGCGGATACATTTCAAACTATATTTTTAAATGATATAAAAAACAAATATCCCGAGTTATATGAAACAGTCCTTTCCCGAATGGACAGGGCGATCGGACTCGGCGAGAACGATCCGATTCGCTTCAAAACTCCGCAAGGTGTGGATGTTCTGCTAGGCGACAATAACGAACCCATCGGCCGTCAACTTAACCGTCGTGTAATGGTGTTTTTCTACACCATCGATGCCCCGGAACCCGTTCCCGCGGAATAAACCGTCAAATCAGTAATTCAAATTTTTTTAGCGACAAAGAGCTTTGTATCACTCCAGAATTCTATCTGCAAAAAGTTTTTTTTATTGCATCTTTCCTTGAATATTTTATATTTGTACTTCATTTAACATTAATAAAAAAATCATGACAATTCGCCACAAAATCGGGTTTTGGCTTGGCCTGCCCATTTTTTTTTCAATACTATTCTTGCCATTTCCGGAATCATTGCCGGTCGCTGGTCAACGCACGCTTGCGGTTGCCGCTTTAATGGCCTGCTGGTGGATCACTGAAGCAATCCCGATTCCGGCAACTGCACTGCTTCCGATTGTGCTGTTTCCGATCCTGAAAGTTTCGAAGGTATCATCCGTTACAGCGTGTTATGGCGACAGCAATATCTTTCTGTTTATGGGTGGTTTTATGTTAGCAATGACGATGCAACATTGGAATTTACATAAACGGATTGCATTGCACGTTGTTAAAGGTGTTGGTATCAGCCCGAATCGATTGGTGCTCGGATTTATGATTGCCACCGCCTTGCTTTCGATGTGGATTTCAAATACAGCTACAACTATGATGATGTACCCGATCGCTCTGGCGATTGTACTTCAATATAATGAATTTTCCAATGGAAAAATGGGGGAGCATGAACTAAATAATTTTCGTACCGTACTCATGCTTTGTATAGCGTATGCTGCGAGTATCGGAGGTATCGGAACATTAATCGGAACACCGCCCAATATTATATTCGCTGCATCGTTAAAGAAATTATTCCCCGAAGCACCGGAAATCGGATTCCTGCAATGGATGATGGTAGGAATTCCACTGGTGATTATCATGATTCCGCTGACGTGGCTGTTATTAACGAAACTGGTATATTGCATAAAAATTAAAACCGAAGAAACTGCTACGGATGACTCATTAAAACGACAAATAGCCGGATTGGGAAAAATATCCAAAGCGGAGAAGCTAACCTTTGCGATTTTCATTTTTACCGCGGCGGGATGGATATTCCGAAAAAATATTGTGATTGGTTCATTGACAATTCCCGGTTGGTCTGATGTGCTTGGCATTGCATCGTATGTAAATGATGCAACAGTCGCCATATTGGCCGCCGTACTGCTTTTCATTACGCCGGTTGATTTGAATAAAGGCACGTTTTTATTAAATTGGAAAACAGCCAGCCAAATTCCCTGGGGAATTTTAATTTTGTTTGGCGGCGGTATAGCGCTTGCGGGTGGATTTAAGGATAGCGGGCTGGCACATTGGATTGGCAGTCAGCTTCACTTGTTCGGTAATATCAATCAGGTCTTTATTGTGATGATAACAGCCGCAGTCTTGATTTTTTTAACCGAAGTGACTTCTAATACGGCGACGGCAACAATCTTTATGCCGGTGTTAGCGGCAGCAGCTATTACAATACACATTCATCCGTTCATGCTGATGATTCCGGCGACGATGGCCGCCTCATGTGCGTTCATGCTGCCAGTGGCAACACCGCCCAATGCAATTGTTTTTGGTTCCGGTCATATCACTGTTCCGCAAATGGCGAAGGCTGGTTTTGGTTTAAATCTTTTAGGAATTTTAATTATAACATTGATTACATATTTAATCGCAGTACCGGTTTTCGGGATTGCGTTTCACTCATTTCCTGCATGGATTAATTAGGAGGTCGAACAACCATGAAAACACAAGACTATATCAAAATGGAGGATCAATACGGCGCCCACAACTACAAACCACTCAATTGCGTTCTGTGTAAAGGACAGGGAGTTTGGGTGGAAGATGTTGAGGGCAACCGGTATATGGATTTTCTTGCTTCATATTCGGCAGTCAATCAGGGACATTCGCATCCGCGTCTGGTAAAGGCGATGAAAGATCAATTGGACAAGTTGTCGTTGACCTCCCGTGCATTTCGTAACGATCAATTGCCATTTCTGGCAAAAGAGCTCTGTGAGTTAACCGGCTACGAAATGATGCTTCCGATGAACTCCGGCGCTGAAGCTGTGGAAACAGCATTGAAAGCGGTACGAAAATGGGGTTACACGATAAAAGGTGTGGAAAAAGATAAAGCCGAAATTATTGCCTGTGATGGCAATTTCCACGGCCGGACTATTTCTATTGTTACATTCTCGCCGGAAGAACAGTACAAAGACGGTTTCGGTCCGCTGACTCCGGGATTTAAAATGATTCCCTATGGTGATATTAAAGCATTGGAAGCAGCAATTACGCCGAACACGGTAGCTTTCCTGGTCGAGCCGGTTCAGGGTGAAGGTGGCGTGATTGTTCCACCAGCCGGATATTTGAAGAAGTCAGCGGAATTATGTAAAAAACACAATGTACTTTTGGTCGCTGATGAAATTCAAAGCGGTTTGGGACGAACCGGTAAAATGTTTGCCAGCGAGCATGAGGGTGTAAAGCCGGATGTGATTACGATTGGCAAGGCACTATCAGGCGGTTTATATCCGGTATCGGCTGTTGTTGCATCCAAAGAAATTCTCGGCGTGTTTAAACCCGGTGATCATGGCTCAACCTATGGCGGAAATCCATTGGCATGTGCTGTGGCACGTGAAGCTCTAAAAGTAATTGTTGATGAAAAATTACCGGAACGCGCTGCCGAACTCGGCGCATATTTAATGGATCGATTAAAGAAAATCGACTCCCCGCATGTGGATTTTTACCGGGGAATCGGCTTGTGGGTCGGCATTGTGCTGAAGAAAGATGCCGGTGGTGCGCGGCGTTTCTGTGAAGCGTTAATGAATAAAGGCATGCTCTGCAAGGAAACCCACTGGAATGTCATTCGACTGGCGCCACCTTTGGTTATTACCAAAGAAGAAATTGACTGGGCGTTGGAACGAATTGAGCAGGTGTTGACAGAGTTGTAATATCTATCTGAACATATAACAGGTACTAATTTAAGGCATCGAATAGTATTACGATGCCTTTTTTATATCCATTCAATAAATGATGGTGAGTGTACCCTTCGACACCGTTCATGTTCCGATGCATCGGAACGGCACGCCGCTGCGAGACGGCAAGCTCAGGGTACGGAACATACTGTTGACTGAGTCCGCCACGGCGGATCAACATAACCAACAAATATTGAAAGGATACCCTTTTTCTTTTTCTGGATTTTCAATTGCTTGCCGGTATGGTTATGCAATTGACAATGAGGATGCCCGACACATGAATATTGGATTCGACATCACGCACCCGGCGGATGTCCATCTCTTTCGCCACAGCATAATTGAATTACAGAAAAACGGTTATCAGGTACAGGTCACCGCACGGAATCTCCCCGTTATTCATCAACTTTTATCTAATTTTAAAATAGAGTTTATTTCCCGGAAAAGTCCGGCAGGTATTTGGGGACGAATTTTGGGACTGTTTTCTATTACCTGGCAATTATACCGAATATTTAGAAAATTCCAGCCCGATATTTTGATTGCCGGGCCGGGTAATATTTATATTCCTATCATCGCTCATTTTTTGAATCGGCATTCCATTATTGTCGCAGACACGGAACATACCCGCATTCAAAACTGGATTGTTTCCCGACTTGCCAAATTCATTTACACACCTCAATGCTATCGAACTAATATTGGAAAAAAGCAAAAGCGATTTAACGGCACAAAGGAGTTAATTTACCTCGATCCGTTTCTGAAAGATCACATCAAATTAACTCTGCCGGATATCATTGCAAAAAGTGGCACCGATCATTTGAAAGAAAGCTTTAAGCCGTACAAACAAACTGTGCTCATTCGCCTGTCTGCATGGCAGGCAACCCATGATTTATTCATGGACCCACCGATTAACTGGCGTAACGTCGTCGTCCAGTTAAGCTATGATTATAACATTATTATCATCCCTGCCGGAAGTTCCAATCCGGCATTGGCGCCGTGGATTCCCAATTTATCGGTCGAAGATTATCATCCGTTAATTGCACTTAGCGATATTGTTATTACCGAAGGCGCAACCACCGCTGCAGAGGGTGCAATCCTTGGGAAACCGGTTATTTACGCCAATCCGTTACGGTTGGGATATTTGAATGAGTTAGAAAAAGACTACGGGCTCGTTTTTAATGTAAATAATGATTATGAACTGTTTTCCTGTTTTGAAAATATCGGATTTCAGGTTCATTACCAGCGTCGCTTCAGAGAGAAACGGGATCGTTATATTCGTGATAAGGGAAATACGCTAAAGTGGCTCAGCGAACAACTTTTAAACGATATCTCACAATTACGGGAGTACCAGAGTTCTCAGGTCGATTCGATTACATTCATTGCCAATATTGACCCTGACATTATGCGCCTTGGAGGAATTGAGTCGTACATTCGAGAAATTGCCACGCGAATGCGAAAAAATGATGTGCCGCTTCACGTTGTTGGTGTGCGCGAGCAGGGAATGCAAGCTTCGCACCATTCACATTATGCGGATCAAATGGAATATTCTTCATTTGAGCCAATTGTGAATAATAATGAAAAATCATTTATTTCCAGTTTCCGGTTTTTGACGAATCTATTGATTCGTGCCTGGAGAGTTCATTTCGATAAGCACACGGTGTTACACTTCCAACGTGCCGATTTTGCATTACCCTTCATCTGGCGTTCACAGCGCAAGGTGTGCACTATTCATGGCAATCCCGGTGATGTTATTCAAATGACAAAATCGCGGTTCCATTATATTGCCTACAGGCTGCTTGAACGATTTGTCCTTCCGCGAATGGATTCTATTATCTTCGTTGCGGAATCAGCAATCGACATTTATCGGGAACGCTTTCCCAAACTTACTCATAAAATGGCGCTTATTCCACCATTATTTTCCAAAAAATTTATGCCGCTATCGGTAAAAAGCCGAAAATTATTAAGAACAAAATTCCACCTGCCGACAGAGGCAAAAATTTGTTCCTATGTTGGCAGATTTGAAATGGAAAAAAATGTCTCTGAATTATTGCGTGACATGAAATTATTAATCGATGAAAATCCCAATATTCATTTTCTTATGGTCGGGCGCGGGAGTGAAGAGAAAAATCTTCGACGTTTGGCAACAGAATATCATTCCCATAATATTCACATAATGACGGATGTCCCATATCATGAAGTCGCGTATATCTACAATCTTTCAGATATTACTTTGCTGTACTCACATTCCGAAGGATTGCCAATTGCCGCACTGGAGAGCATTGCCTGTGGGGTGCCGGTAATTTGTCGTGATGCGGGGGATTTGCGCTTACTGATTCAGGATGGCGTGAATGGATGGTTAATGCAAAACGGGAACGGGAAAAACTTAATTCGGCGGGCATTGTACGAAAATCCAATTTCTCCCCAGGTGTGCGCGGAGACTGTCTCGAACGGTCGTGATGCAAAATTGTTTGAAGCAATGCTCAGAACGTATGGCATTGCCAAACGGCTAAGTCAATCGAAAAACTACCAGCGTTAAATCGTCATGTTGACGCGTTTTGCCAATGAATTGTTTTATCTCCTTTACCAGTGATGTGCGAATTGCGTGCGCGGATGCTAACGATGTTGTTGCTGCAAGTTTAATAAAACGATCTTCTCCATATTCATCTTTTACGTCGTTTTGTGCTTCGACAATCCCATCTGTATATAAAATGCATACATCACCTGTCGATAATGGTATTGTTTGCTCTTCTATCATTTCTTTGAAAATTTGACCACGATCGAGCCCGAGGCCCAACCCACCTGGCTCCAGATAGTTCGCTTCCAGCGTTTGCTGCTTGATATGCAGCAATGGACAGTGTCCGGCTCTGGCAAATACCAGCGTTCGCTTGCGTACATCGACCATTGCATACAGAAGCGTAACGTACATGTTTGATTCAAGACTTTTATAAAGAATGTGATTAGCCCGGATCAAAATATCTTTCGGCGACTTGAAAGCGAGGCTTAGTGATTCAATAATGCCTTTCACCTCAGCCATATAAAATGCGGCTTCCGGGCCTTTCCCCGAAACATCGCCAACCACAATTGCCAGTTGATGATCGGATAATTGGAAAAAATCAAAGTAATCACCGCCCACTTCATTCGCCGTGACGCATACTGCATCAATATCCAGGCCGACGATGTTTGGCATTTCCTTCGGAAGTAACTTCATCTGTGCTTCATGGGCAATTTGCAATTCCTGCTGCAGCCGTTCTTTTTGAATGGATTCGTTAATAAGACGGGCATTTTCCAACGCGATTGCTGCCTGATTTGCAAACGCTCGCATCATGTCCAGTTGTTCATCATCGAATCCGAATTCAGCCAGTTTTACAGCGTATAGCACGCCAATAATTTTATCCTTGGTTATAATTGGCACGCCGATTAATGACCCAAAACTGCGAGGAAGCATATGTAAAAATTGCGTTCGGTCATCATTACGGGTTTCGTTGATAATAATCGGCATTCCTGATTCAAATATCATTTTTGAAAGCGGATGACCGGAGTGAGTACGAAGAATTTCCAATTCAAAAGCAGTCAGGTAATGGGCAGATGCCAGCGAGATATTTCTTGTAACGTAATCCTTTAGTTCAAGCCAAACACCATTTGCCTCAATAACATCCGATGACTGTTGCGTGATAAGAACTGCTAAACGATCCGGATCGAATTCCTGATTAATCGTTCGGCTCAGACGGTGCAGTGATGAAATATCACGTTGTTTTTTATCATGAAGCCCGGCAGTCGGCAAATGGACGAGTACGCTCAACATGGCCAGACTCCAGTAGACAGACAGAAAAATAGCGATTTGTTTTATAAATAAACTAAGAGTTACACTATATTGCAGAATTGTCGCATGCTGTTCGAGTCCCATAAATGCGTATGATGCAGGTAACATCAACAAGCCCCAGGCAAACCAGGCAAGTTTCTGTTTTTTGTCGAGAAAATTGACCCAAGCGGTACGGAAAGAATTGGTGACAGCAACCATAATAAAAAGTACCAATAACACTTTGCCAAATGTACCGCCACTTCCGACATCATCAACAGGAGATTTAACGAAATGATACCAGTTAAGGTAAAATAATTGAATACCGGCAATGTAGAGCAGTAAATAAAAATTGCGTTGGGTGGTCCTGGTGCGTCTGAAATAAATAAGATCACGTAGCAATAATAAAATAGTTAATCCAAACAATGTAGACAGGATGGAAGCACAGGTGGCAACAAATAGAAAACGCCATGAAGCAAACTCGGGAACAGCAAGCCGGTGTTGGGGAATGGATGGAATTAACGAAGTCAGGGAAGACAAAGCAAAAAACAATACATAAATGCCAATAATTGAAATGAACAATGTTTTGATTTTATTGGTGATATTGGCATCCTGTAACCACTTTGCATTTTTAACCCGTGGAAACAAAAATGCACATGCAGCAACGATAAGCAATTCCCGAAACGGCGCAGAAATGGCGATTGTGGTTTTGGTTATCAGGTTTACGGCATCGATAACAAAAACAATAAATAGCAACATGAATGGTAAATACGTATGAATGGGTTTACGATTCATGGCATTGCTGAAAAGTATTACAAATGATTTCTTTTGCAAAATCATATTCATGGCATGTGCTATAAATCAATTCTGTTTCACAGGTAATCGTGTTCCTGCTTTTAATGCAACCTGTTGAGCATTCGGATATGTATTGGGGACAATTTCACCCGTTACCGGATCAACATATTCAAAAATAATTCCCGGCGGTCGCTTAAATTCCCGAAATGGTTCGGCTTGCAGTGCATCTTTCATGAATAGTGTCCAGATCGAAACGGCCGCCTCACCACTGGACATCTCGGCACCATTGGGTTTACGCACGGAACTCGGCTCATCAAATCCTACCCATACAGCCGTCGCCAGTTGTGGTGTATATCCAACAAACCAGAGATCGCTGGCGTTGTTTGTTGTTCCGGTTTTGCCGGCGCATGGCCGGTCGAAGCCCATCCAGCGCGCACGTCGGGCAGTTCCTTCATAAACAACATTTTTCATCATATCTATCATCATGTAAATCGATTGCTCATCAACAGATCGTTCACCGCGGTTGATGTATTCACGAATTGTTTTTCCCTCGGGGTCTTCAATGTATTTAATTAGCTGAGTTTCGCGGGTGATGCCACCATTGGCAAATGTACAATACGCCCGGGCCATTTCCAGCGGAGACACGCCGGATGTACCAAGTGACAGTGATAGCACTGGATCGAGTTTACTTTCAATTCCCATTTTGTGAGCATATTTTACAACTTCAGCCGGTCCAACCAAATTGATCAATTTTGCCGCCACAACATTGCGCGATTGCGTAAGCGCAGTTTTAAGTGTTATCGGCCCCATGTACTGATTATCCCAATTTTCCGGCTTCCACACCTGACGATCGTACTGAAACACCACGGGTGAATCAATCATAACGGTTGCAGGATTAAAACCACCCTCATCAATTGCTGTCAGGTAAGTAAATGGCTTGAACGATGATCCGGCAAGACGATTATTTTCCAGCGCACGATTGTAGGGTGATACCGAATAATCGCGTCCACCTACAAGTGCTTTTATTTTACCATTGGTCGGATCGATTGCTACCAGGGCGGCTTGTAAGTAGTGCTTTTTGGCTTCCAATGGTGCCAGTTCGTAATCTGAAAATCCTAGAAGTTTGTCTAATTCAGCAAGCCGGGATTGAATTACTTCTTGCGCAAGGCTTTGCATGCGCGTATCCATCGTGGTATAAACTTTTAAGCCACCATAATACAGTACGTCACGGGAAAACTCATCGACAATTTGCCGCTTTACATAATCAAGATAATAATTTGCTTTGCCGTACAATAAATTTAATCGCTTCAATTCAATGGGTTCTGCATACGCTGCTTCCATTTCGGGTTCAGTAATCATCTTTTCTTTAAACATACGTTTCAGTACGATGATCTGCCGTTCTTTCGCGACATCATAATTTTGGTATGGGTTATAATTGCTGGGTGAGTTTGGTAAGTTTGCCAAAAACGCTGCTTCTGCGAGCGTTAATTCATCTGCGTGCTTTCCCAAATATGTTTGGGCTGCCCGTTCCACTCCATAAGCATTCGAACCAAAGTTGATGATATTGCAGTAGCTTTCAAGTATTTCATCCTTCGTATATCGCCGCTCCATTTGAACGGCAATTAAAGCCTCACGTATTTTTCGGGTATAAGTCTGTTCAAAACTGAAAAACATGTTTTTAGCAAGCTGTTGCGTTATACTGCTACCCCCGCCAACA
>JAFGDW010000174.1 GCA_016931935.1 Candidatus Zhuqueibacterota bacterium
CGGTGTCGAAGGCAACAGTCTCCTGGTATTCAACGAAATTATGTCTGCTGTAACGTCCGGCCTTCGACAAGCTCAGGCCTCGGTTCTGAACATAGTATCTGAGTTATCTACATAATCATTTAAATTTTTTTATATAGCAGATCGAAAAACTTTAACTATCAGCTTATTACATCCTATATTTTTGCTTGCAACTTTTGGAAAGATACAGTATATTTGAGATATATGATTAGCTATTTGTTGTACAAATATGGAGTTGTCCATTGAAATTATTGTCGCACTCGAAAACAAGAGTCATCGCGTTTGATCATTTCCTGTTTCACTGGATTTTTCGCTTACACGGTCATTCGCTATTGGATCGTGTTATGAAAATCATTACACGAATCGGCGATGGATTTGTATGGCCAATCTTATGCGTCGGCATGCTATTTTATGACTGGCAAGCCGGCATGTTTGTTTTACGAACCGGTCTATTAGCTTTCGCAATTGAATTACCGATTTTTCGTTGGATAAAAGTAAAAACGTCGCGAGCTCGTCCATACAAGGCGTTCCCTGATGTCATTAATCTGGCGCGACCACAGGAACCATATTCATTCCCATCAGGACATACCGCCGGTGCGTTTATTTTTGCATACTGTGCCGGCGAAGCATTTCCACTGTTATTCTACCCGCTACTCCTATTGGGATGGTTAATCGGAATCTCCCGAGTCTATGTCGGTGTACATTATCCACTGGATGTTATTGTTGGTGGTTTGGGTGGCATTCTCTCCGCAATGACTGCAATTGAAATACTGCATTAATTCAGGAACTTTTTTCCCCGATGTGCATCTAATGGTAAACATTGTACATGTGCAAACTTACGCACATGTTCTTTTTTTGTACAAATCATTTTTGCAACTGAGTTGCATCTTATAAAATGCGCGCATTTGGAATACTATTCTTGTAAAACCGATTTATGATTACGGATCAATTACTCAATAAAGCGGAGATCAAACTCCGAAAGCATGATATCCGTCCGACTCATGTACGGAAATTTATTTTGTCCTTATTTCTGGATGCAGAATATGCATTGTCACATGCGGATATTGAGCAGGAAATCTGTAAAAAGTTTGATCGTGTAACAATCTATCGTACGTTACATACGTTGCATGCGGCGGGACTTTTGCACACCATCCGTGATGATTCAGGATTAACACGCTTTGCACTGGTTTTATCATCTACATCCGATCCGCATACAGTTGAGCATTTGCACTTCAAGTGCAATGCTTGTGGGCATATCTATTGCGTTCCCGATTTTAATATTAAAGATATCGATTTGCCGGAAAATTTTGATGTTCATTCACTGACGATGTCTGCAGAAGGGATTTGTAAATATTGTAAACATAACAAAACAGGTGATAAAACAAGCTAACTGTGTTTGAGAGGCATTATTGTGATTTATAATTCAACAAAAATTATCATTTTTGCATTCGTTATTTCTTTAATAGCATGTTCGAAGCCACCACAAACTGATAAACCACAGGTTGTTGTTTCGATTCCGCCATTAGCTGAATTTCTTCAGCAAATCGGAGGCGATCGAATCGAGGTGTACACAATGGTGCCGGCTGGGGCATCTCCGCATTCATACGAGCCAAAACCGAGCCAATTGAAAATTGTCAGTCAGGCAGCGATGTATGTGAAAGTTGGTACTCCAATTGAATTTGAAATTGCCTGGCTGGATAAATTGTTGGCGCTGAATAAAAATTTGCAGGTCGTGGATGCAAGTCAGGGAATCGCCCGGTTAGACTTTTCCGATGAGGGTGAACATGAATCCGATGATCCGGATCATCACAATCATGGCGATGTTGATCCGCACATCTGGCTTTCGTTGCGCAATGCTCAACAAATGGTGCGCAACCTTTGCCAGGGTCTCTCTCTAATGGACCCTGATGGTGCGACCGAATATGCATCTAACTGTGCTAGATACACACATCAGCTTGACTCGCTAGATCAGCATATCAAACGGTCGTTGGCTGATAAGCTGCATCGTGAATTTCTGGTATATCACCCGGCATGGGGTTATTTCGCACGCGATTATCAGTTACATGAGTTATCGATTGAACAGGAGGGCAAAGCACCTACCTTACGTGGGCTGGAAACCGTGATCAAACAGGCAGAGCAACATCATATTCACGTTATTTTGGCCTCACCACAATTCAATCCGGCCAGCGCTGATCGTCTTGCACAGGAAATTCACGGACGTGTAATATCGATCAGCCCAATGGAAGAACACTATTTGGAGAATATGAAACAAATGGCACAGGTACTGGAAGCAACAATGGAATAAATATAAGCTATCGGAAAACATATAAATGAAAAACGGATTTTGTACCTATTCAATCGTCCCGTCTTTTAAAAGATAAGACGTTCTGTTACGAGATTGACACGCGGCTAAAATTAACTTTTTAATAAACGGCCTATCAATAGAACCGGCAAAACTATTTTGGACTAAATGCTATCTATGTATGAGTTGTGATCTCCTCTTGGAAAATTTTTTAATTATTTTGACCTTAATTATATTGCCATCATTTTTTTTATAGTATCTGAATCGTCACCGGATTTTCCAACTTCATCTATGAAAACTCATTGAACTAACAAAATGATGTAAACATGAACTTGAAACCAATCGCACAATTAAAAAATATTAATTTTGCATACCAAACCAATACGGTATTGGAGAACATCAATCTGACGATCATGGACCGTGATTTTCTGGGCATAATCGGTCCGAACGGTGGTGGAAAAACCACGTTGCTGAAAATCATGCTTGGCTTGCTCATACCGGATTCGGGCGAGGTGCACTTGTTCGATCAGCCGGTGGAAACAGGACGAAAATCCGTTGGTTACGTACCGCAACTCGTCAATTTCGATTTCAATTTCCCAATGTCAGTGCTGGACGTGGTACTCATGGGACGCTTAACCAACAGTCGTCCCGGACATCGGTTTTCTGCACAAGATCAGGCGATTGCATTAGAGAAACTCGGTCAGGTCGGACTTGCAGAGAAGAAAGATGTCCGAATTGGAAATTTATCCGGCGGACAGCGACAACGGGCATTCATCGCGCGAGCACTGGCGATGGAGCCGCGCATGCTTCTGCTTGATGAGCCTGTGGTTGGTCTCGATCCCACCTGGCAGATTGCCTTTTATGAATTGCTGCATGAACTCAATAACCACATGACAATCGTGCTGGTAACCCATGACGTCAGCGTTGTTTCCGAACACATCGATTTAATTGCCTGCGTCAACCGCCGTATCCATTATCACGGCTCGACCCGAGATGGCATTCATCATATTTCCAAAATGTATCACTGCCCGGTGGATCTTGTCGCACATTCCATTCCGCACCGATCGTTGAAAGGACACAAACATGATTGAGATGTTTCATTATGAATTCATGCGCAACGCACTAATGGCCGCCATTCTTGTAAGCATCGCCTGCGGGATCGTCGGTACATTTGTGGTGATCCGGCGAATTGTGTTTATCAGCGGCGGGATTACCCATGCAGCGTTCGGCGGGATCGGTATGGGATTCTTTCTTGGTATCAATCCGGTGCTTACAGCGATTCCATTTAGCCTTTTGTCAGCATTGGGAATTGGGATGATCAGCCGCCGGGTGAATATGAGTGAAGATTCGGCCATCGGTATGCTATGGACAGTCGGCATGGCGTTGGGGATTCTATTTATCGGCTTGACGCCCGGATACGCACCGGATTTATTCAGCTATTTATTTGGCTCAATTCTTACTGTATCCAATACAGATATCATCATTATGCTTATTCTTGACATCATAATTCTAACAACGGTGATTTACTTTTTCAAAGAATTTCAAGCAATTTCTTTCGACGAAGAATTTGCAGAAATTACCGGAGTACCCGCTCGCTTGTTATACTTTCTGCTGCTTTGTTTGGTAGCGCTGAGTATTATCGTTCTAATCCGGGTAGTTGGTGTTATTCTTGTAATTGCCCTGTTAACCATTCCCACGGTTATTGCCCGGCAATTCACGAATCAGTTAAAACGGATAATTACGTATTCATCACTATTTGCGGTTCTATTTACTGTGCTGGGATTGTGGCTGTCGTATGAATTTGATCTTCCATCGGGCGCAACAATTGTGTTGGTCCTTGCTGCGCTTTTTTTCATCATTTCAGCAGTAAAATCAATAATGCTGCGGAGACGATCATGAGCGCGACAATTTCTGAAATTCTCCGGATTAAATACAAGTATCGTAAACTGATTATGGAAGGCAAAATCAAACTCCCCTATAAAGACGCCGCTCGCCTGATCGGCCCCGATTGCGCATACCATTTATATAGCCAATTTCATCCCGAAGCATCTGAATCAGATGAATTAAATCCGCATGGTGATCAACCTGCAATTCCCAAATCGAATAATCATTAATTCTGAAAAGCGATGATCTAAAAGAAATCTGTGACCCTTCGATAAATATTGGTGCTTGTACCCTTCGGCAAGCTCAGGTTACGGACATAACGTTGACTGAGCCTGTCGAAGTCAACATAACCATCCAATATTGAAACGATACAGAAATCTGATTTAAGCCGACAAAGAGCGTCGGCTTAAAGCGATGATGAGCTGATGTTGACATAAGTAAATAAAACGAAACTGCGTTCACATCTA
>JAFGDW010000175.1 GCA_016931935.1 Candidatus Zhuqueibacterota bacterium
GGAAGTGTTGAGAGAGCATTTATTCCTGCGACCTGAGTATCGTAGTCCATATTTACATAAACGCCCAAGTCTCGATGCCATGTGAGGTTGCTAACATTATCATACACGTACTCAATTCCCGAGAATGAACCCACACTTAGTGTAGCATGTACTATAGTTGTGCTACCACTGAATAGAAGCATCAAAAACGAAATGATTACCAGTTTTTTCATACTTTTCCTTTCTGACCTCGATAGTTTTGTATTTTCTTTTCTATTACCCTAATTCACGATAATTTCCATAAAAATAATTCATATGATAAAAATATGGAAGATAATCAATAATTAAGTATAATTCGTCAGTTCAAAAATTATACCATTATAATTGATCAGTCAAGAAACGTTTTAAGTCACATATAAATAATTTCATAAAACAATTAATAAAAAATTATTCGCTGGAAATAAGGCTATCATAAAATGTTAAAAATCGTGACAAAATATGATCAAATTTCTAACATGATGAAAACATGTAAGTAATAATGTTAACAATACAATACAATTCACACAACTTATTTGAAGTAGTTAATGAATACTCAGCTTGTTAGTTGTATTAATTCGTTATATATTCATGATTCAAGCAGTGTTAAAGAAAACTCTAAAAAAACTGTACATCAATCAGTCCTTAAATGTTCAATCAACGATCGGATTGTTTATTAATCAAAGGATAATTTTAATTTTGTTAATCTCATGGATAATTTCAACAGTTGACTTTTCTGAATTTTCTTTGTACTTTAAACGATGTTTTTAATGAAAATAATCAATTACTATTTCTGGTGACGTACGATCTGATGGAGATAATATGAATACAAAAACGCTGAATACCAAACTTACAATGATTTATTGGAAGGGGGAAAAATTTTGGTTGGGCAAATTATTAGATCATCCTGAAATTATGACACAAGGCGAAACGCTCACTGAACTCGAAACAAATATTAAGGATGCCTATATACAATTGGCAATGGATGAAGTGCCTGATGACTACCAGACAAAAAAAATTGCATTATGAAACGGAAAGAGTTTATCCGAGCGTTTAAAAAAGAAGGTTGTATACTTTAACGGTCAGGCGCGAATCACAATATCTATATTAATCCGGCAACTGGACAAAGACAGCCAATTCCGCGACACTCAGAAATTGACAATACGTTGGCCAACCATATCAAAAAATATCTCGGTTTAAAATAACATACCATTCTTCCCATAAAACGATGTCATTCACAAATTTTACCAGGTTAACGATCTTCTGTTAATATCTCTCTTTACTCACCATCATTTTCCTTGCATTCTTAACGATTTCGTGTTATATTGGGAAAGTTTTTTCAACTCAGTCACATTTACAAAGGAGGAACATGATGACTGACACAGTGCAGTCACAACAGTTGCGTGATGAGTAGCTATCGGCCACCAGCCATCAGCGATCAGCCGTAAATTCATATATGGAAAACGGATCAAGAATACTAAAGCAAAGCGAAAATCTATAATACAGATTCACTTAAAATTTATCAGAGGAACATCATGGCAGAAAAAAAAGTAGTATTGGCATATAGCGGTGGTTTAGACACTTCCGTACTGTTGAAATGGTTGTCGAACCAGGGATTCGATGTAATTTGTTTTGTTGGCGATGTCGGTCAAAAAGATGATTTTGACGCTGTCCGGGAAAAGGCAATGAAAACCGGCGCTTCCGGCGTGCATATTGTTGATTTGAAGGAGGAGTTCGTCACGGATTACATTTTCCCGGCAATTCGAGGAAACGCAATTTATGAAGGTCGTTACATGCTGGGCACGTCCCTGGCGCGACCAATTCTTGCCAAAGCACAAATTGAAGTCGCGGAAAAAGAAGGCGCAGGTTACGTTGCCCACGGCGCTACTGGCAAAGGCAATGATCAGGTGCGGTTCGAACTGACTTATTATGCGCTGAAACCAAATATTAAAGTTATCGCACCATGGCGTGATCGTACATTTTTAAATCAATTCAAAGGGCGCACCGACCTGATCAATTTTGCCAAAGAAAACGGCATACCAGTATCTGCGACTCAGAAAAAACCGTACAGTGAAGATGATAACCTGCTGCACATCAGTCACGAAGCAGGCATTCTGGAAGATCCATCATTCCGGCCGCCGGAAGATGTGTTCAGCAAAACCGTATCACCGAAAGATGCGCCTGACCAGGAGACTGTCATTGAAATCGAATTTGTTGATGGTTATCCCGTTAAACTCACCAACAAGAACGACGGCACTGTTAAAGAAAAACCACTGGAATTATTCCTTTATGCGAACAAACTCGGCTGCGAGAATGGTATTGGTCGCGAAGATATGGTGGAGAACCGCTTCATCGGCATCAAGTCGCGTGGCGTGTATGAAACGCCAGGCGGTGAAATTTTGTTTGCCGCACACCGCGACCTGGAAGGCATTGCTATGGATAAAGAAGTAATGCGACTGCGCGATATGTTGTCGGCCAAATTTTCCGAATTGATCTACAACGGTTTCTGGTTCTCACCGGAAATGGATTTTCTGATGAGTGCGTTTCACAAATCCCAGGAAGGCATTTCTGGTACCGTCACATTATCCTTATATAAAGGGAACGTGATGCCGATCGGCCGGATGTCACCGACCTCGCTTTACAATCAGGACCTATCCAGTATGGATATCGAAGGCGGTTTTGACGCAGTGGATTCCACGGGATTTATCAATATCAATGCGATCCGCTTGAAGGCGCACAGTGTTGTATTACGCAAGAGGAAGCCGTATGCCTGGCGCAAAGAAGAGCTCTAAACTGTGGGATAAAGGCTTTGAAACATCGCAGCAAGTGATTGATTACACGGTCGGGAATGATCATATTCTCGACCGGAAGCTTGTAAAATATGACTGTCTGGCATCGATCGCGCATGCACGGATGCTGGCTTCAATTGACCTGCTCACGAATGATGAAGTCAATCAACTCGACACTGAATTGCGTGTCATTATGGCGATGGATGAACGCGGCGAATTTATCATTGCGCGCGAGCAGGAAGATTGTCATACAGCTATCGAGAATCATCTGACCGAACGCCTGGGTGATGTTGGCAAAAAAATCCACACCGCCCGTTCGCGCAACGATCAGGTGCTTACTGCGATGCGGCTGTATTGCAAAGCGGAATTGGGCAATATAGATGAATTGGCGCGGTTACTGATCGACACATTGGAGTCGTTTAAAGCCAAATACAAGAAAGTCCCGTTGCCGGGTTATACGCACACCCGCAAAGCCATGCCGTCATCGGTAGCGCTCTGGAGCGGAGCGTTTATCGATTCGATGCAGGATAATTTATCCGGACTTGCATCAGTACGCGATCTGATTGACCAATCGCCATTGGGCACAGGCGCCGGCTATGGTATTCCATTGCCGTTGAATCGAAAAATGACCGCCAAAGAACTTGGTTTCGCCCGTGTCCAGGAAAATCCGATTTACTCACAGATCAGCCGGGGAAAATTTGAAGCAGCGATTCTGCATCAATTGTCCCAAATCATGTTTGATTTGAACCGAATGGCGACTGATTTAATTATGTTCAGCATGCCGGAATTCGGATTCTTCAAACTGCCGAAAGAATTTTGCACGGGCAGCTCAATTATGCCGCAAAAGCACAATCCCGATGTATTCGAGTTGATGCGCGGCAAGTATCATCAATTGGTCAGTTATGAATTCCAGTTGAAGAATGCCATGGCCAACCTCATCAGTGGTTACCACCGGGATGTACAACTGACCAAAGAACCGGTGATGAATGGCTTTGACATCACCATTACCAGCCTGGAAATGTGTGATCTGGTGATGCAAAAACTGGATGTTGATACCAAGCGTTGTCAGGAGGCAATGACGTCCGAACTTTACGCAACGCAACGCGCGTATGAACTTGTGCAGCAAGGCATGCCATTCAGAGACGCCTATCGACAAATTGCCAAAGAATTTAGTGGTCCGCAATAACAGGCTTATATTAACCTGACAGGCAGAACAGACTTCTCAAGTCAGCCGTATTGAGTAAGTTTTCATCTGCGGGAGCTAATCATGCTGCAACTTGATAACACAGCACTTGTCGTCATTGATGTTCAGGGCAACCTGGCACAAATGATGTACAAACGTGATGCACTGTTCACCAATCTGGAAATATTGATTAAGGCTGCCAAGGAATTACGGATTCCGATACTCTGGAATGAACAACTACCCGATAAAATCGGACCGACAATTCCGCAGCTTCAAGTCCTGTTGTCTAATCAGGCGCCACTTATCAAACGATCATTTAGTTGCTGTGGCGAACCACAATTCATGGAAACATTGAAAAAACTTACCGTAACACATCTACTTATTTGCGGAATAGAGGCTCATGTCTGTGTGTATCAAACCGTTCGTGATTTACTTGCGCATGGTTATCGTACGCATGCCATCTCTGATGCTGTTTCGTCACGAACCGGCGCCAATAAAAAAATCGCATTGCAACGCATGCGGGAATTAGGCGCGGTGATTAGTTCTGTGGAAATGGCTCTGTTTGAATTGCTACGGGTTGCTGAAGGGAATGAATTTAAATCGATTATCAAGTTAGTAAAATAGCCTCTTACTTTCACCCAATTATAAATTAAATAATATGTAGCAATCTATAAGAACCGTATTTCATATAGAATAAAATCCTGATCATTTTTTAACAATCAGAGGGCATACGCAATTGAAAAAATGGTGTATTCTTGTATTGCTTATTCTGACAGTGCCTGGGTGCAACCGCTCAAACTCATCAAAATTCGAAGATGATGACATTATTTTTCAAACTTCTTTATCCGATTTAAGTGAAGCAATTCAAATCGCGACCGGATCAAAGTACAGTCATTGCGGCATTATTTATGGCTCAGAAGACGGTTATTGGGTTTTAAGCCGACAAAGAGCGTCGGCTTAAAGCGATGATGAGCTGATGTTGACATAAGTAAATAAAACGAAACTGCGTTCACATCTA
>JAFGDW010000176.1 GCA_016931935.1 Candidatus Zhuqueibacterota bacterium
ATTGTTGTTCATGCTTCGACTCCGCTCAGCATGAAGCTACGCTGGCACTTCACACTGAGCCCTTCGTCAAGCTCAGGATATACTCCGTCGAAGTGTGAAAGTAGGAAATCTTGATACAACTACCATTAATTATTGTACAGATACTTTATTAAGTATCCATTCAATAAAAGAGGGTAGTTTTAATTTGTAAGTATGCTTTCACACTTCGACTCAGCTCAGTGTGAAGTGGTAGCATAACTTCATGCTGAGCCCTTCGTCAAGCTCAGGATATACTCCGTCGAAGCATGATAATACTGTATCATTAATTCCTAATTTTTTGAACGGATACTTTATTAACTATATAACGTAAAGTAAATTAATAAAATAGATCGTAAAATAAAAATAGCAACTTTTATCTTGACAATGATATTGGAATTATATATATTAGCTTAATATGCGTAATAATTGCAAATATGTTAGCAATTATTAACAATATTAATGCTTAAGAATTAAGATGTTGGCTGTGCTGATTTATATTAAATTGTAATAAATTATAAATATTAAAATAATGAACTTCGTTGTCTGTAACATTAGAAATATCAATCTGGAACAACCACGCTTTGAGCTGCTTGCCTTGATACCTTCCAGAGGTAATCCAGGGGCTACAACATGATTTCCAAAAAAATTAATGTACTCGCCGTCGGTTTTAATTACCAGGAAATTAATTATATTCAAGATGAATTGGGCAAAGAATTTGTCCATTTTCACTTTGATTTTGCTATTTCAATCCGCGATAGCTGGTATCGGTTAAAGTTTAAAGACTATGATTTCCTATTGATTGATTTGTCGGATTCAGAGCTTAATACAATTATTGCAACTCAGGAAATTGTACAATCAATTAATGATGTTTCTGTTATCGTTTCCGTAAGACAGGAACATATGAAAACAATTTCAAGTGCGTTAAATATTCGACCATCACATTATTCAATAAAAGATCATGATTTTGCGGTTAATCTGGTGGATATTATTAAAGCGGATGTAAGCAATCCAAAACGGACTTATAAATCAATTGGTAAAAAGAAATTTGATAATGTAAATTCTTTGCATATTATGGATGCAATTAACGAGCGAATGATGGTGGTTGATACGGATTATAATATTCGCCTGATGAACAAAGCAATGGCTGCCGCAATGAAGCGTGATGCAAATGAAATGATTGGTCACTCATGTTATAAAGTTAGTTACGATTTTGATGAACCGTGTCATGAAAAAGGGCTGAAGTGTCCTTTGCTGGAATTGAAGCAGAAGCGTGAAGTTTCTAAGATTACACATATCCATAAAAGTTCACATACAGAACATATCAAACGAATTTCCGTCAAAGCAGTGCCATTGAATAATGATGATGATTTGACAAATCTGGTATTGCTTACTGTTTCCTGTCAAAAGGTAGCGCAGCACGAAACTGTAATGGATAATCAACTATTGGAAGCGCTTATAAACGGAGTAAGCGATGGCATTTTTATGTGTGATGAGAACGGAGTAATTATTGCACATAACCATATCATTGATAAACTGTTCGGGAAAGAGCGTCATTTTTTCGTTGGCAAATCAATTTTGGATATTCCGGTCGAGGAAGCAAGTCACTGGCTGGGAGGCATTCTTCAAAACGCGAATACGCAAATTCATACAACGAGCAATTTGAAAATTCAAATTAAAAATAAATGGTTGCTTCTCCGATATGTCCCGCTTTATCATGAAAATGACAGTTATTTAGGGGGATTCTTGTTTTTATCTGATATTTCAACGTCTCAGGTAATGGACGCTCATTTTCAGGAAATTGATCGTGAATTATTTAAGATAACGAAATACTTTCCCACAAAATTCATTGCTGAAGGGTAGTGAAATTCCGCTGTACATAACATTTTTGTCAACAAGGTTTTGCTATTTCAAATTTTAAATTATAAGGGCGTACGCCCTTTTTTTATTATTCCCGAGATGTTTCCAAAATTGTCTTCGAAAAAACACTTGCTTGTTCGTCAAAAAATAAGTATTTTTAGGTCGAATTTAAGAGCACGTTTTAATGGAGGCATTATGATTGCGGAACCAAAAGTAATCAATTTGTCCGAAGTAGCGGATGCAATTGCACAAAAATTCAAACACAAGGACGTGATTACCTGTTATGTTGGATCGAATGCTGCCACACCCACAGCAACGCTTGAAGCACTTACCAATGCCGTAAAAGCGCGATCTCCCAGATTGCCCTTTCTTCGAATGGTTCACTTGCTTTTACAGGGCGATGTTCCTTATATTGAAAAGGGACTGCAGGATCGCATTATGACCTACTCAATTTTTTCTGCCAGTCAGGTGCGCGATGCAGCTAATGAGGGACGTGCATTTTACCTTCCCTGTAGTTTGGCTAATATTGAGAGCAATCTTATTGACAAGGGGCGACCATTCGAACCGGACGTTGCAATCATTAAAGTTTCGCAGTGTGAGTTTACCGGAGAATATAGTCTTGGCTTGTCGGTGGAGGCCATCCATACAGCGATTGATCGCGCAAGTTTGGTGATTGCTGAGCTGGATAATTCGATGCCGTTCACGCAAGGACAAAGTGTGGTGGACACACACTCCATTAATTACATTGTTATTGATGAAAATGTGAAGCCGGTTTACGATTTTCCTGCTCCGGATTTTGATAATTTGCCTCCCGAAGAACAACGAATTGGCGAATTGGTTGCCAGGCATTTTATTCGAGACGGCGCAACCATTCAGGTCGGGATTGGTAAAATCCCGGATGCCGTTATCGGAACGATTAAAGATGCCAATTTTTCTGATTTGGGGGTGCAAACCGAATTGTACGGCGATGGTTTGATGTATTTGCAAAAAGAAGGCATCGTCACCAATCGCAAAAAGAAACAGAATAAAGGATACAGCACGACCAGTTTAATTATGGGTTCCAAGGAATTGTATGATTACGTTAATATGCGAACCGGCGTACAAATGCGTACATGCGCTCATACCAATTCAGCAGAAACTATTCGTCAGAATTGCCCGTTCATTGCAATAAATACAGCGATCGGTGTAGATTTACTTGGTAATGTATGGGCTGATTTAATTCATGCCCATCGTTATTACAGTGGTGTTGGCGGGCAGCCCGATTTTGTTCGAGCGCTGAACAATCCCAATTATGGTGTCCCAATTATTGCGTTGAAAAGTGTGACGCATAAGGGTGAATCAAAAATTGTTAAGACACATCCCACCGGAGTGAACCTCACAGCTTCTGCATATGATGGAGTGGTTATTGTGAATGAGTGGGGAATCGCCGACTTGCGCGGCTTAACCGCCGGTGAAAAGGCAATTGCGATTGCTCATATTTCCCATCCGCATTACCGTGATGAGTTGCTGGAATATATTTACAACGATCCTTATTTTACGAAACCTTATGGTCTGTCCATGAGTAAAATTCCTTCCAGTGTGATTATGTATGAAGGGGATGTACGTCTTGCCTAAATTGTGAAAATGCTTGGACAAGGTGGCTGTTTGAATTTATACTGAAATTTTTTAATTTTGCTGTTTAAGGAACAAGGATTAAATAACATAGTCTGCGTTCCTTGTAATATTTTCATTTAAGGTAACGATACATAGGCACCATATATGCTGATTATCATATTTTCAATAAGGTAACGGTACAGAAGCTTGTACATGTGTTTTAAATCATTAACATACGATGTCATCCCCGCGCATGCAGATATCCCCTGTGCCCGTTCATGGAGATTCCTGGAATGACAAGCTTTGTTATTTCGCACATGTTGAATAAGTTATTTAATTCTTATTCCTAACCTGGATAAACCAGAATTAAAAAAATTAGACAGGATAACAGGATGAACATGATTTCTTAGAGGAAGAGATTATACAAATCCTGTGAATCCGTGAAATCCTGTCTAAAATATGTTTTAACATTTTCTGCCAAAAAATG
>JAFGDW010000177.1 GCA_016931935.1 Candidatus Zhuqueibacterota bacterium
AATGCGATATATCCAAAATCGGATGTCGGTTTGGTGCGGTAAACGGCTAGTAGCAGAAGTTGTGTATCGGAAGGCCATTCACCTTCATAATGAATTGTACCACCGACGGATGCGCTTTTGGATACGGTTTCCCAATTGGCATAAAAATTTACATTCTCAGCAACCGGGTGCTCTTTGGACACTTCAACCGGCTGCGGTAACAGCGAAAATGCATCACCTGTATAAATACCCATAATGCCGGTTAACGCCCAGTCTTTGCCTTTCTCCCGCCAAAGCACACCGATCAATTCATATGATGTAGGTGAAACAGAAATGCTGTATGGGATAGTATCGCCCTTGCTGTAGTTCAACGCGCCGGATTGTCCAAGGTAAAGAAAATTTTGAGGATCTTCCGGTGGAAACTCTTTCAGGGCAAATACTTCAATCCGGTCTGTATTCGCCGGCGGCTCGCCTTTAAAGAAAACGATATTCCCTTTAATTTGGTAATCGATCGGATAAAGGCCGTGATCAATTTCGCAGCTAAGGGCAATGAGGATAAGCAAAATTGAAGTCGATAGAATGATGAAAAAACCTTTCATAGTCATCCATATTTATTTAATGAGTAAAAGTTTCTGAGTCTGTTGTTGAGTTTCTGTTTTTAATGTGTACAAGTATAATCCGGACGCTACAGGCATGCCGGAATCGTCCGTGCTGTTCCAGATGTATTGATGTTGGCCTGCGGATAACTTGTTATCCACAAGGGTAGTGATCACGGTACCAAGCACATCATAAACTTGTAATGTCACCCGTGATTCGTGATTAAGCAAAAAACTGAATGTTGTTGATGAATTAAATGGATTCGGATAATTTTGCATCAGTGTAAATTGCAATGGCGTTTGAGTATTTGCCGCAACTGCAGTGGTTGGATTGATCTGTTTGATTGCATGGTAAGTAAGCGGTGTTTTCATTTGTTCGCTAAGCCTGGATGCGGCTGCCGGTTCAAAATTTGGTGGCAGAAAAAAATTAAAGAATTGAACCTTAAATTTGGTGTCGGGCATGAAGTAATTTTCAATACCGCCGCTTAAGAAGAAACCGTTGTCACCGAACGATTTCATATCGCCGGTATCTTTGGATAAAGGCGAGCTTTCTCCCACCTTGCCTGTCAGCGATTCAAAATAATAAATACCTATGTTATCGCCCAACGCCGGGATGTTGAAAATATTCAATAACGTGCCCTGATCGCCGGTTCCCATTGTCCAATTTAGCTCACCTGGCGTGCAGGTTGTATTTATAGTGCCATCAGCGATACCATTGATGCTGGTGCCGGCTGGATTGCTTTCGCTATAAAATGTCATGCCGCTGGCAGCCTCGTTGAAATCCCATGAAATCCGAATTTCATCCACCTGGGCGCCGCTTTCGGTCGCTTTGTCCAAAGGAATATCCGGTAGTTCAAACACGCCATGCCAGGGGTAAAAAAACGATGTCTGGGTGAAACCTTCATCCAGTTCCAGACCGGAATAAACAAATTTTCCAGCCATATTACGAATTACTCTGACCGGGCCGACTTTTGCATAGGCACGTGACGCAACCAGCATGTTTTCATCAAGATAAACCGGAATAATCCAAAGCGAGCCGATCGCTCGCACTTTTTGACGATCGAAAATATCTGCGTTAATGCCTTGTTTGATAACCACATCGTTGAGCATGCCGGTGGTGTTTGTATCTGCTCCGGCGCGTTCAATATAGCCCGCCTCATAATTGGCGGACATGACCCGGTCATTGACTTCATTATAATCCATTTCATATGTATTTGGGATGCCGAATGTTTGATTTTGAAAGTAGTATAGATAAGCATAACCTGTTTGGTTATCCAGGCTATCATGTATTTCAATTTCCAAACGAGCGGAATCGGCGCCATCCACCCATTGATTGTCATTCGCCTTATCGCCGAGATTTCCGGTGATAAACACAAGTTCATCGTCCCCATCAAAAATGCCGGCGAATTCGTCTTCAGGCGCAAAATATTTCAGCGAGTCGTCCACATTTGGATTAACTTCATCGATTTGAAAAGGTATGAGTTGCCAACTTTGGGGGCTGGCATGAAATACATATAAGTATAAATGGGCAATTTCAGGCGCGGAAAACAACGATGGCGAATCTGCCAACAACGAATCACCCGGGATAATGACAGGTTCGTATTGACGATCTATCTGGGCAACTAGTGCGGTTGAAAATAACATACTTAATATAAATATCGAATTCCTGAAAATTTGCTTCATACAATCTCCTCCGGTTGTTTAGACAATCCAAACCTTACTTTCACAACTGGTTTGTTTCTGACACTATCCCGTAATGCTTACTTCCAATATATCATATCTGTAATAAAAAGCAAGTGGTAATTCTGGCGGGAAAGTAGCGAATTATTTTTACAACATGGATTACGTCAATTTCTGTATGGCTGTTTCATGGGGAATAATTCGCGTTATGGAAAGAATATCGATAATAGCAAGGTAGGTTGTTTTGCCAGATATACTTGATGACCAGCCCTGCAATGATTAATTTACCTGTATAGAATTTGAGTGCCATTAATATCCAAAAAATGTGATTAATTATAGATTGATACTGATATGTAGTCATTTATAAAATTTATGCTTCGCCACTGCTCGTGCTGTAACCAGTGGCGACTCGACGCTGCGAGACAGCAAGCTCAGCTACGTTCTTATAACCTGTCGAATGAAACACTTCAACAGCATTATGAATTTGACATGAGGATGATTGCCAACGATTCCCTTTTATTTGATAATCACTATTCTCTTCGTTTCGGAAGTGACATTATCTACAACCATACGATACAGGTATACACCGGATGGCACTAATTCTTCGTAACTATTGTTGGCATGCCATGTTTCTGTATGGAAACCTGATGATCGATAACCATTTACTAATGTTCGTACTTCCCGTCCTCTAATATCATATATAATAAGACGAACGATCGCTGAATGGTTTAGCCAATAGTGAATCGTTGTGCTTGAATTAAATGGATTGGGGTAATTTTGACCAAGACTAAATTGTTGATGAGCACCAATATCGAACCGAAGTTCCTCGCTGAAAGTATGGTTCCCGGAATTTCGCAGAAGTTTTAACCGATAAAAATAGACATTCGGAGTATGTACAGGATCTTCAAATGAGTAGAACAACAGGCAGATGGAACAATCCCCGGCATCGATTTTACCGAGTGTTTTCCAGATAGGTTGGTCGGCAGAGCGACGTTGTACTTCAAATTCTGAATAGGCAGTACTATTTCCGAATACCCAAATGAGTTCAATCTGGCTGGATTGCTTTTTCCATTGGCCATTAAATCGTACCAAACCTGTGGAATCGGCTGATTGTGTTAAAGCGGTTGTGGCGGTCGATGATAATGTAACCAGAGTAAATATTAACACAAACGAACGTGGCATAACCGCCTCCCGAAAAAGTGTGGCAAAAGCGAGAGATGTTAAACGTAAGGGAGAGGTAAAAGTTCAATTCGAATAAAAGGATGGGAGTTCGGAATAAACCAGGTTTCAAGGAGAAACCTGGTTTGTGAATTTCAATTGTTATGCAGTGATTTACGGATAATTGTCAGTGGTGGCATTGAGAAATTAATCATGATCCGTTGACTTAGCCAATAAAATATGTTGATTGATTTTTTTATTAATGTTTTTCAATTCCAGATTGCCGGCAAATTTGTTTTCATCGGCTTTCGTAAGTACGGGAATTTGTTGCGTATCGGTTTGGTTCATCAATTTGATGGCTTTCTCCAACGGATCATCCACATAGACATAATCAGAGATCGGTGTGACCACATCTGATGCAACCAGCCAGTTCCATACATCAGGATCGGACAGGATGTTGCGTAATTCGTTGAAAGATAATACACCAATCACTTCATCATCCTGATTTACCACAGGTTGGTAAAGGTAATCGCTGGCGGAAAATGCTATCACTACGTCTCGTAACAACATGCTGTCTTTGATCGGTTTGATATGATTTTCCAATACATCTTTTACATGCCAACTTTGGATTACATCTTCTTCAGTCATATCCTTGCCAATTTCCCCTGCCCATTTGACAGCCAGTTTTACAGAAGTCGGCCCGATAATCTGTACAATAAATGTCGTAGCTGTAATTCCAAAAATAATTACATCTCCAAGAAATAATCCATCAGCGACAGCGATGTCGTGCAAGTGCTGACTCGCCATAATGGAAAGACCAATTGCCACACCGCCCTGAGCGAATAGTCCCAATCCTGTGTATTTTCGCACGACCGGGACGGCATTGGAAATTCTCGCGCCAATGTATGCGCCTGCCATTTTACCGGCGCTTCTGCCAATCACATAAATCACGACAATAGCCCATAACCAGCCAGGCATACTTTTTATTCCCAGGCGAGCGCCAACAAGCACGAAAAATAGCACGTAGAGCGGTGTTGAAAAACTTTTCATCAGGTTGATTAAATGTTTACTACGTTTGGGTGCCATATTGACAACTGTAATTCCCATGGCCATGGTTAACAAAATGATATCCATATCCCAAATTACGGCCAGCCAAATATTTAAAAGTAAAAGACTGATAGCAGTTGCCAGAATCTGTTCCTGCCGATAAAGCCTGTGCAACAGAAAGTTAAGGATAAGGCCTGCAACCACCCCGAGCAGAACCGAACCGAATATTTCCACAGAAATGCTCATAAAAATTCGGGCGATATTCACTGCACCGCCAGATAACACCTGGGCGATGCTTGTTCCTAAACCGTAAAGCGTCATTGCGAGTGCATCGTCCAGTGCGACGATTGCGATGATTGTGGTGGTTAAAATACCAGCGGTGCGGTACTCCCATAGCACATCAATTGTCGATGCCGGATCAGTGGCGGATGAAATAGCTCCAAAAACAATACCCGTGGCAATTGCAATGGGAATTGAGTGGGTCACGAACCACATCATTATCGTAACACCAGCGCCGACAAGGCTGAAAGCCAGTATCCCTTCAGCGAGCAGAATTGCCGAAAACTGTTTACCAAATTTTTTAAGAGTAGTAAAATGGATTTCACTACCGACTAAAAAACCAATAATGCCGAGTGCGAAAAAATTAAACGACCGAAGTCGTACAATGTCCGCCTGAGTTACCAGTTTGAAACCGGTTTCACCAATTATAATGCCGGCGACAATGTAGCCAAGCACCTGAGGGATACTGAGACGGCGAACGAGTACAGCGCTCATTATACCGCCAAATACCCCGATTCCGAAAATAAGAAGAATGCCTGAGTTTAAGTTCATATACTTTCCGCCTCTTCTATCAAAATATTATAAAGTTCATCATTTGTAGCAGCACTCAACAATCGTCCACGGACGACGTCCTGCTTTAGCATTTTGGAAATGTTTGAAAGAGTTGCTATGTACTGGGCATGTTGATCTCGACCAGCAATTATCATGACAATAATTTGTACCGGCTCTCCATCCAGCGATTCGTAATCGGTCAGCGGTAATTTATTCACCGCGAAAGTCATATATACATCATTAACCGAATTGAGTCGTGCATGAGGCACAGCAATTGAAAGACCAATTCCGGTACTCATTAACGTCTCACGTTGAAAAATAGCATCGGCAAGCTCCTGGCGATTCTGTAGCGCCTGAATTGACATGCACAGATCGATTACCTCATTGAGTGCCGCTTGCTTGGTTGAACAATTCAAAATCACGGTTCGTTGAGGGGAAATTAAATGTGTTAATGTTTGACCAGTTGGGGTTGCTGCTTTAATTCGCGGTGTTAGTTTTTTATTCACCCAGCCTTCAATTTCCGATCGCTTGAAGCGCCATGAAGTTCCCAATTTACCACCGGGTAATTCGCCTTTTTGTACCCAATCGATAACTGTTCGTTCGGAAACTCGTAAATAACCGGCAACTTCTTCCAATGTCATAATATCATTCATTTCATCACCTGTTTATTGAGATTGATTGAATTTTCTATTAATGTCACTCTATTTACATTAAACGGAACAAAAGACAGGTAATATAACATATTTTACAAAAAAGTCAATACTTTTATTGAAAAGGTAAGCTTAACGATTTTTATATTTAATTCCGCGAGTATTACAAGCCTCAAGTTTGCAATTAGTTAGTTGGATGATTAACCGATTTACCGTCCGGTCTTAAAAAATTTGCAGCAGTTGAAGGAGATTTTAGAGAATTCTATTTTTTTGAGATAGTCATCTAAAAGATTAGGGAGAAAGTAGACAACTATAATTTAAAATTTGGGCGAGGCTGTTATGGAAACAATCTTAAATAATATATTTGCCTGAATGAGACGGGGTTTTCGTATTTATTGTACAATCGATTTGATTGAAAAAATGATTTGATCTATACTATGCACAGGCTTAAATTGAACATATTTGATACCAACTATCCTTTTCAACTATTAAATATTGAAAAAAACTGGCAAAATGATCTTGGGCAAAACTTTTTTAAGAGAAACAAAAACATCTGATGAATTGTTTGTCTTGTCTTTTAAAAAATAAAATCAATTAGCTGCAGTTATTGAAATCATGCAAAAATTTCGCGTTAGCGATTAATTCCTTTTTCACAACGATAAAAATGTTCAAAATATAGCCGCGTTAAGCATGGTATTTGACACAGCAGATTTGAATTATAAAACTCACATAAGTTCTGATATAAGCCCATTAACATCCTGCAAAAATTGTTTGTAAGACATGTTTTGTATATTTTAAATTGATTTTATTAAAAATTATTCTTATTATTCTTTTACCTTCTTGATGTTAATATAAGGGGAATAATCTTGAATATGCGATTTCAACGCTCCTATCTGACTGTAGGTGGTCTTGTTCTTGTCATTGTTGCTTTCCTCATTTACCTCTTTACACCTACCGGTGTTTATGAGTACTCCTCGCAAATGATCACTCAAATTTATTATGCCGATAATATCTCCAAAGCACATCGAATTTTGATTGATCAGTTCAATAAAGAATATGAGAACAAAATCGAAGTTGTTCCTGTTAATTTGCCATTTTCCAAGTTCAGCACTAATGAACGTAAGGAACTGCTTACGCGTACGCTGCGCAGTAAAAGCGACCGAATAGATGTGTTTGCCGTTGACTTGATATGGGTACCACGGTTTGCCCGTTGGTCGGAGCCATTGGATTTATATTATCAGCCTGAAGACTTGCAGAAAATTGCCGATTATGCATTGAAATCATGTTACTTTGAGAATAAATTGTTCGCGGTGCCGCTTTACACTGATGTTGGTGTTATGTACTATCGCCGGGATTTATTGTACAAATTGCCGCACGCGGCGGACATCGAAAAACGGTTAAAGAAATCTGTGACCTGGGATGAATTCATTGATCTGTCCACAAAATTTGCGCAATCAACGGATTATCCATTTTACATTTATGCTGCCGACCATTTTGAGGGGCTGGTGTGCAGTTTTTTTGAAGGCCTGGCAAATCAAAATGCATTACCATCCCTGGACGATACATTAAATTTTAACACGGCAGAAGCCCGCAAGGCGCTACAACTGTTAGTGGATTTGATTCACAAATATAAGATAACACCGTTTGTGGCAACCACATATGAGGAGTTTCAGTGCTACATTCATTCTGCTGAAAATAATGGCATCTTTTTTCGCGGCTGGCCTGGTTTGCGACAGCAATCAGAAATAGTTCCATACCTCAACCGCGATGTGATTGAAGAGGCGGCATTACCCCATTTTAAAGGCGGAAATCCCGCCTTCGTATTTGGCGGATGGAATTTGATGTTATCCAAATATTCAACCAAGAAACCCGAAGCAATTGAATTTATAAAATTTTTACATCGGAAAGAATCTCAAAAGATAATGTTTCAGCATGCCGGCTATGCCCCTGTTGTGAAAGATGTTTATACGGATTCATTATTTATCGCCCAGGAACCGGATTTGCTGTTTTATAAAAACCTTTTTCAAAACGGATTTCATCGTCCGTATATGGTTGATTATACAAAAATATCGGATATTCTGTCCTACTACCTTCATCAGGCAATCATAAAGCAACTCTCAGTGTCAGAAGCGCTACAGTTAGCAACTCACCAGATAAATTCTAACCAGGTATTAATTAAATAGAAACTGATGGTGCAAAAATGAAGACCAATGAAAATAAATTAGCAAGTACACTGAAAAGTCATCATTTTGAACTAAAGCACTCGCTGGTGCTACTCGTAATTCTGATTTTTTTTCAACTGCTGGTCTCATTTGTCCATAAAATATCGTTGCAGAATTTCCTCGTCCGATCAAATGAATGGTATCAAAAGGATTACGCCGAGCGGATTGCCAATCTTACTGCAACATCGCTGGAATTGTTATTGGAAACATCATTACAGAATCGCGCCATGGAACGAACCGAATCGCGCAAGATAATTCAGGCGTTTAATATTATTCTCAGCCAGCAATTGTTGCAGCATCACATTCATGAAGTGTGCGTGTTATTACCTGAAAAAGACGGCAATATTGTAGCGATTGAGGACGGCCAGCTTCTATTCGAATATTTATTTGAAAACCGGTTGGATTCCGCACAACCCGATGAATCCCATCTCGAAGCAATCCGGATGTATCGGGAGAATGAAAAGCAATTGGTCGAAGCTGAGGAGATTTGTAGCCTTGTGGAAAATAAGCGGACGTTTCATGTATTTGTACCGTTTGTGCCCCGAGGCGAATATATTGGCGCCATTTACATGAAGAATGAGCCGGATTTTGGATTTATTACCAGCGGTATTATTTCCAGCTACAACGAAACGAGCCTTATTTTTATTGCGCTCGTGCTATTTGGTTTACTCGCGATGTTCTACATTTCCAGCTACACCGTTCGTGAACGCGACGATGCGCAAAAGTTACTGTTCGAAGAACGCGAGCAGAAATTGAAACGTGATATTCATAGCCAAAAAGAAGCGTTGTTTGTAAAGCGAATTTATCACACGCACCATAAAGCTGAAAAAGTGATGGGATTCATCAAAGAAGATTTACAGGCAATTTCGGTGGATAATATTAAAGAAATAAAGTACCGCGTTATTAAATATGCAAATTTCATTTCCCGTGTTATTTATGATATGAAATGGTATGAACCACCGATTCAGGCGATTCGCAACGTCATTTTCAAAACAAATCTGAATGAGCTGATTCGGTTTATTGAGAAAAATGTTTTCCTGCGCGTTTCGGCAAATCACGAACAAATCCGGTTTGCAGAAAATCTTGATGATAATGTACCGGTTATTCATGTCAATGAATTTGTCGCATGGGAGGTGATCGAGCCGCTCATTCAGAACTGTGTCGATCATTCCGGCAAGAAAAATTTTGATATAGAAATTCAAACGAAATATAGCCCGGAAACAAAATCGGTGACAATCGATATTGCCGATAACGGATTTGGCATAATACCCGAATTGCTGGAAACAAATGAATACGGTCGCAAGCGTATCTTTCAGGAAAATGTATCAACAAAAGAAGATACGCGACGTGCTGGTTACGGATGTTATCTGGCATACGAAATTGCCACACAACGTTGCGGCTGGAGTCTGGATGCGGCAAACAAAGATTCGGGGGGATGTCAGTTTACCATTGTCATCCCGTCCACGTAACGAACTAACGGTCTCGTAAATCAATTCGGCTTCATATTTCAGAAATGGCTGCTTATGTGCCGATAAAACAATTGAAGCACTAAAATATTTAGTATCCATTCAATAAAAGAGGGTAGTTTTAATTTGTAAGTATGCTTTCACACTTCGATTTCGCTCAGCATGAAGAAATTATTCGAATTTTGACTTTTGATACAGCCCCATGCCAAAGGCAGATGCGCCTTCGGAGCACTCAGTCAACGATATGTTCCGCACGCTGAGCTTGCCGTCTCGCAGCGGCGTGCCGTTCCGATGCATCGGAACACGAACGGTGTCGAAGGGTACACTCACCATCATTTATTGA
>JAFGDW010000178.1 GCA_016931935.1 Candidatus Zhuqueibacterota bacterium
GCTCAGTGTGAAGTGGTAGCATAACTTCATGCTGAGCGAAGTCGAAGCATGATAATACTGTATCATTAATTCCATAATTTATTGAACGGATACCAGAAAACTCAGCTAAAAGTTTGTTGTTTTATAATCAACCCTGATACTTAAATATGTCAGAGAACGATCGTCGCAGAACGACTAGGGCGACATTCCTGCGGAGCGAGATTTTCTAAGCTTGGAATACTTTGTAGCTGAGTATTTTGAATAATCATTATAACATAAAATGTATCCTGAAAAATGTTTTGCACTGTTGGTTTTTTAACTATCAGAATACATGGTAATACTAAAATGCATCTCTGAAGTTTAAAATATTCGTAACTAATATAAAAATTTTTTACTTATTTGTCAACCTTTTTGAGCGATATATTTATTTTAATTTTCTGATTATTCCTGTCCATACATGTTATATTTCGCCCATCTCGCTCACAACATTAATAAATTAATCGATCAATGTTGTTTAATTTTATATAATTGTGTTAAATTTCAATCATGCTATCGAAATGATCAGGACAAATGGGATTTTTGGAGTATTCTGGTATGTTTTTGTTGCAATTAGATGGGAATAAAAAGGCGACTCGCAAGTCGCCCGACTGGAAATTAATTCATCAACAATATCTCTGTCGCATGTTATTGCGCCATATTAAAGCCTGCAAGCAGGCTAACGCGCATTCCTTCTTTTGATGTTACGACTGACAAATTAAACGGGAAATTTAAATTTCCAACCCGTTTGGTGATCCCCACAGCAAATACATAGGCTGATCCAGCCAGTGACAGATTTGGGCCGAATCCAATTTCTGCACCCCTGGCAGTTCGTAATCCGACAACAAAACTTAAACTGGGTAGAAATAATCCTTGTTCAATCCCACCTATTAGCGGCACTAATTCGGTTAAGCCAGCAAAACCATCTTCGGATGCTGTGAATTGCTTCTCCCATTGCCAACCGAATTGCGTTACAAATGGTGAAGCGCCGAACTCATTTCGTAGCGTATCGGCTAATGCGCCACCGATTATTGTCAGACCAACACGTGGACCCGAAAGCTCAATTGGCCGAATTCCGGAATTTGGCACGTAAACTTCACGACCATATATCTGGCCAAATGCGGTTGTCGATGTAATTAGGATAAGTATTATCCCGGCAAAGCTCATGAATAATTTCATAACATCTACCTCCTCGTTTTATTGAGATTAAAACTTTCCTGAAAATTGTATAATTGAGTCTACTTTTAAAAAAGATTAACTACGAATTTCACTAATTTCCACTAATTGATTTTATAAGACTTATTAGATTTCCATTCGCATCTATTCGCAAAATTCGCGGTTTTTAGAATGGGCTTATAATTTAAAAATCCTAAAAAATTATGCAATTTGTCTTGAGTTTTAGCGTTCCTTTGCTTCAAAATATTCCTGAGTCTTCATTTGCACATCAACTGAAGCGAACAAATTTATTTGGCTGGTCAAGTTAAACTTTACGGCATTTTCACACTGCATTACCAGGCTATCGATATTCACATAAAACGGACTTCTATCAGGCAGGAGCTCTAGTGAATTTTGAATACGATAAATTTCCATTCCCCATTTATCCGGGTCATCTAATATGGAAGCATTCCACGCATGAGTGATTTGCCCGAGCAATTTAAATCGTCCAAGATCACGAAGGGCAAATAAATAGAAATCGCCGGAGCCAAGCGGAACGTTTCGGGCAAGCGGTAGATCCTTTCCCAGATCACCATTCACAATGATTAACGCTTGATAGTAGTTATCCGCTACTCTATAATCATCCACAGTAATTTGCCAACGTTTCCGGGCTTTGAATAATTCTCTCACTATTTTCCCGGTGGCTGCCAATGTGATGCCCACGGTAAATGGCCCAAGATCACCAAATAAATAACCGAGAATACCTTTGTAATACTTGATGAATCGGTTTTCGGTATAGGTTGGAATTTCACCAAACAATTCAGCGCCGGAAAAACCCACAACGTGTCGCAGCGAGGTATTACCATTTTCGGCTCGCACTTCAATAATATCACACGGCACGGTTCTGTCATTGGTAATAGCATCGGCCAGCACATCTATAGCTGTTTCAATTGTGTCATTCATTCCCAGCGCTTTCCCCACGACATCGGCAGATCCTTTTCGTAAAAATCCCACAGAAATTTCTGTCGGATTAACATCGGTATCGCAGCAGCCTTCAATCACACTGCCAAATGTACCCGAACCGCCGGCGGAGATTATGGTTCGGCTGCCATTTTGGATTAGCTCACTTGTTTTTTGCCGTGCAGCAGCGTGGCTATCAAGCACGGATAGTGTCACATTATCAAAACCATATTTCCCTAACAACGGGCGAATTTGTTTTACTTTTGTCCAATCTGAAATGGAACCGGAAATGGATGTGGCGATAACGTCAATTCGCTGATTTTTCATAGCATGGTACCTCTAAATTTTATTCCTTTTAAATTTTTATGCCGCCTGCAGGAGTTGAGTATCTTGTACATTTCCGGTGATGATTTCCTGCTGCGTTACCGGAAGAGAATGATATTTTTCGAGATAATTTCTGTACTCTTCCAATTGCAATTCAAACTCGTCCTGATCCAAGCCCAATTCAGATTGGATAACTTCATTACTTTCGTACAGTTTATTCAGACGTTGTTCAACTGTCCAGGCCAGGTAACCGATTCGTCGCTCCATCAAATCGGTAAGCGTGCACACCATTTCATGACGACAGACATAACGGATTTCCGCATGTGTCAATGATGCAGTCGATTTGTTCGCGGAAGCATCAAACATCTTACAAATAACGTGTGCATCTGTCCCATAGCGTTTGTACAACCGTATGATTTGCTGTTCCAATTGAGGATATTGCTCAATCCATGCTGTCGATCCGATATTTTTATCATGGTCCGCCGGGCCAATCTGGATTACATCTGTTTTGCATTTGCGAAAATTATTCTCGTTGCCGAGTTGTTTAATCAATACATCCACGACACGTTCTGCTATTTTTCGGGCAGTCGTCAGTTTCCCGCCCATGATATGAATAACACCGCTTGCTGAAATTTCGATCGTATCTTCACGGCATACATCCGAGGGATCAGTCGCGGTCGAGTCATCTAATACAAGCGGTCGGAAGCCGCTATAGATGAAGCGTATTTTATCTTTTGAAAGCGGGGAATCGGACATGTACATATTCAGCGAGGTTAGCAGATAGTCAACATCATCCATGGACGGTACGGGTTCGGATGGCGAATTTTCTGCCCAGCGATCATTGGTGCCAAAAAGAATGTAATCATCATATTTGATGAGATAAATCGGCCTGCCATCAATTGGCGATGCGAACGCAGTGGTAACGTGAATCGGAATATCGACAGCATTAAAAACCAGGTGTGTGCCGCGGGACAATCGAATGCGGGAAGTTAGCGTCGAATTTTCCAATCGCCGAACTGAGTCCATCCAAACACCGGTGGCGTTTACGATAGTCCTGGCGCGGACAGAATAATTTCCGGAATTCAGCATATCCTCAAAATGGATACCTGCGATCTTGCCATTTTCAGTTTGCAATGATTGAACTCGACAATAATTCAGTGCAATTCCGCCATTGCGAATACCATCTTTTATAATCTCCACCGTCCAACGGTTATCATCAACGGAAGCATCGTAATAATAACATCCACCTGCCAAGTTATCGCATGGAATTCCGGGTGCAAGCGCCAGTGTTTGTTTTGGAGCGAGGAATTGATGCCGCTTATAATTTTGGAATCCGGAGAGTAGTTCATACAAAAACATACCGATACGAAGAAACCATTTTTTGTCACCAGAATTTTTATAAATTGGAAGCAAAAACGGTAATGGCTCCACCAGTCGATGGTTCAAGCGAATATGCAGATTTCGTTCCTGACAAGCTTCACGAGTTAAACGACATTTGAATTGTTTCAGGTAGCGCAGGCCGCCATGAATTAGTTTGGAGCTACGACTGCTGGTTCCCCACGAAAAATCGTTCGCTTCAACCAGCGCAACTTTCAGACCTCGCATTGCAGCATCACGAAATACAGAGGCGCCTGTTACGCCCCCGCCAATAATGACAAGATCAAATTGTTCGTTCGACAATTTTTTCAATAGAAGCTGACGATTCTGTACATTGAATTTTTCCAAATTTTCTGAAAGATCACTTTCAGCAATTAATTCGTCCATCAACAAATCCTTAATTTTTTGAACCACTTGCTCAGGATTCAAATCAACGGTTGAAACTGTATGTGACATGTTGCGCCCCTGAAATAGATTATAAGCAGAAAGTGTTTTTAAATACATTTCACGCGCCTGATTGAGATCTTCGATATTTTCATGCTTGTCAATTTTTTGACCGCGATTGTGGATGCGTGCCATGGCAGTATGTGCGTCCACATCCAAAAATATCACCAAATCCGGAAGCAGCATTTTCCGGATGCCGAATAACGACAACATTTTTCGGATGAGTCCGGCTTTTTTGTAATCGGGAAACGCCTGTTTGGTTTGCATTGGCAATGGATTACCCTCGGCGAGATAAGCTAAAATCGCTTTAAAATTTTCGGTAGTTTCTGATTCAAATGTATCCGCACTTGTTTTCGATTCACTCGCTGGCTGAAGATAATTTGCAGCCCGTCCCAGTGTGCATAAAAGCAAGTTGCCATCGCTGATCACCACATCGGGAGTGTACCTGGTTTCGATTTGGCAAGCAGCCTTATCCTGAAATGCCATGTGCAGCAATTTAAACAATGGGTACAATTTGCGATTGTCCGCGTGGTGTTTGGCCTTCATTTTGAAATAGTGCGCCAACCGGGCAGTGATGGAAAATGTGGATAGCTGGTGGTCAGATCGAATTGAATGGATTTTTCCATCCACCATACGCAAACTCTCCCCCGCTGTGGCGACCATTATTTTAGTCTCGGATGCTAACGTTGCTGACAATTTTTTGGTAATTGTACTTTTACCGCTACCATCGATTCCCAATATACATATATGAAAACTCATACGCGCCTCCCAATTCATCTTGTTCATTTACTGGTTATGTTATAGTCAAAAGGTGTGCCGGAATCACCTGTCATTGATACACTTGTTATAATTATCATAATTTATAAATGTTATGAGCGATAGAATTCATCAGTTTTTGATCAGACAAATAAAAGGCAAGGATAAATGTTATGATGGTGTATACAGGTAAGTATGAAATAATAGACAGAGAAAAATATATTGTGAGATTTATTTAAAACACATGCCCAAAATTAAAAAACATTCGCGTACCTTCATTACTGGTACCAACATCAAAACGTACAATAAAGTTGTCAAGATAATAGCGCAAACCACCACCAAAATCCATCTTCCAATTATTAAGAGATGCTGCTTGTAAACCATGGAATACCCTGCCGGAATCGACAAACAGAACGCCGCCCAAGCGCGAGTAAATCGGGAATCGATATTCGAACGATGTAAGACAAGCGGCGTGGTCGAAAAAGCGATTTTCTTTGAAACCGCGGGCCGTCCAGCCGCCGCCAATGATGCATTGGTCGTAATAAGGTGCGTCCCCATACTGCTGTTGCAACCACAAGCGACCAGCCAGAATGTGATTGGATGATCCAATCTGTCGATAGCCTGTTAATTCCACTTGATAGCGCTGAAATTCAAAATCACTGGCGATTGCTTTCGACGCGATGCTCGTTGTGAGACTGCATGTCCAGCCCCGATGGGGATGAATTCTGCTATCCCGCGAATCACGGCGAAACTGCGCCCGCAGGCACGATGTTGCGAATTCACCTTTCCCCACCACGTTTGTGCTCGCAAGCAGTAGATTTTGATCATAATCATAAACAGTTGTGTGCGTCAGCACCAATCCGATTTCTCCGATCATCTGTTCGGTGAATGCGCGACTTCCTACCAATTGCATTCGTACATACTCTTTCGGAAACTGCCATTCATTGTCCGCCGAATTATTCCCACGTCCGAAAAAATTGCTTTTCAGACGTTTGTTGAATTCAAGCGTCACATCGACAGCACAGGGGTAGGCTGTTCCCTGACGCAGTTCAAAATCTGGAATTGAAAATGCTAATTTGTACCATTGCTCGCCTTTGCTGCTACCAAAAAGGATTGTGTCGAATGATTCATTCGCGTGGTAGTAGTTTCTTACTACACCCTTTATGCCATAGCCCATACCGATATCGGAATTGTACATGAGGATGGGAAACAACGTTTTACTTGTTTTCCGTGATAAATCGGATTGATTCTGATTTGATAAATCGGAACTGTACAGGATACTAAAAATCCCACACATCCCCAATGTGATCAGTAGAATGATCCATCCGGCGAATTTCATTCTTTTGTTTTGTGACAAGCCAAACCTCACATTTTTATAATTGTTTGTTTATCAATTCATGCCCTTTAATATCAGGAGAGCATTACGCAAATACTATTATTTGGAGTGCAACCCCTTTACGGGATGCTTTGCAACGCGTAAGGGCGTGGTTATTTATCAATCCGTGATCCCATCGCCCCGATTTAATAGCTATGGTTACCAGCCGTTACTCAAACGATAACATGCACGTTTTCGGTTTGTTGCATCTCCGTATAATACTTTTCCGTACCCAGTATTTTCAATAATGATAGTTCAAGCAAATCGTCATCAATCTCGCCTTCATTGGTGAAGAGATGTTGAATGCGCGCCCCGGAATTTTGCAAACACTCCATCATTTTCGGGGTCAGCATTTCGCCCATCGAAGCCACCATACAGCCTTCGGGTGCAACATTGAGCACCAGGTCTGTTCCATGACTGATATGCGAAAGCGTTTCGCCTACAAATGGGACAAGTTCACCGAATGGTTTGAATTTAGGCAATACCGCTTGCGCCATGGAAATTGCTTGTTTCATCGGATGCGGCATTTCGACGCCCGCAGCACGATACAATGGCGCCGCCAAAATAGTGCGTAAGCTGTGGATTGTTTTTTGTGTGGAATAGACAATCCGTTCCTGATCCTTAATTTGGGAGGCTAATTGTTCACGTTCACCGTTTAAATTGTCATCGCGTAGTTTATCCTTATACATACTGATATTCTTATTGGCAATCAGATTCCGCGATTCAAGGATATATTCGAAGAAGCTCCACATCGGTGTGTATGTTAAGTCAAACGCGCCAAAACCAAGCCTGTCGACCAATATCTTAAAAATTTCCTCCAGTTGTGCGACCCGTAAATAAATCTCGCCTTCCACATGAATTTTTACTTTTTCATGCTTTGATTGCAGCGCGTCCTGGCGTATCCATCGATCACCAAATCGCCGAAACAGCGTGCGCAACCCGTTATTATTATACAGCCCGTATCCGAAATACTGTGCAAAACCACCGAGTCGGGGCATTTTCTCTTCGATTTTGTTGACGGCGTATCTGGTAAATTGATTCGGTTCGAGCTCATTTTCCAGTAATTGGTAGACTGTCTGCTTCAATTGCCGATATTCACGGGTGAACAGCTTAAATTCCTGATAATGACGGCAACGTGATCCGGCAGCTAAATAGATGGCATGCAGCACCCCTTTTACAACCATTGAATGAAACGCTTGCAGCGCGGCCCATTTATCGATGGCAGCAAGAAAATCACGCTTATCATTCAGGCTGGTGGAAATCGTTTCCAGAAATCGTATTGGCGTATTTGTTTTCCCGTTAAATCCATCGTTTTTATAAAAGCCAAGTTTGCACATATCAATATATTGACCCATGCGGCACGGGCCATCGCCGCTGTGCATAAACAATACGACTCTGGTCTTCTGCGCCACCAAATGATCGCCGGCAGCTTTTCGTTGCTGAAAATCCTGGATGGCGTTCAACATGTCCGCAAACACAGCAGCCAATGGTACACAGGTGGAATCGCCAACATACTTGCGGCCAATTTTGGCTTTCTGTTCCAGGTCGAATGAATCATCATCAAAATTATCAATCACGGTTATCCCGGCAGCACGGAACACCGAGGTGATCGCTCGATTATCACCAGCCGTCGGAAAGTAGAGCACATCGGTTTCTTTGTTCAATTCATTCAGTGAAAATTTGTCCAGCAGGTGAATAGAAAAGTGCGATCCGGATTTGACAAATTCATGATGCAGGCACTTCTTCAATTGATTCAGATGCGTATTGACCCGGTTTTCCAGGTGCGCCAGTTCGGCAATCATGGCATCGGATTGAATCAGCAATGTCGGCATGTTTTTGGTAACTTCTGCTAACACTGGCAATGTTATACTATCCGGACCGCAGCGGAATGTTGACACTGTCACAATCGACATCAGGCTTTCCGTTTTGCCGGTTTCAATGTTCTGAATTAATTTTTTCAACCGTTTGTGTTTGAGAATCTCGTGGAAGCGTTTGTTAGAAATCGCATAAGACATGCTCATCAAATCGTGGGGATTTTTCCAGTATATATAATCGAATTGATTGTCCGACCGGATGTCGAACACATACGCAGGAATTGCCACAACGCCTTTGTCCTTGAGCAATTTTCCCACATGACTGTCATAAATACCGGGATTCAAAATGTACTCCCGGGCGCTGATGATGGACAGATTTAACTTTTTATCAATTGCCTGTTCAATAAAATCCGCAGTAATGTCAGCAATGTCTTGATTCAGTTTTTCGGACGCAATAGCTGCTTGTGCAATCGCCTGTTTTAGCATGAGTCGTGAGACATACACATCGTAATACTGGAAAATCTCCGCAAAATCAGGATATAATTGATCGGCAATTACTTCCGGACGGCTGTCCTTTAAATTAACATCAAACACCTTGAATTGTGCCATTGGATATTGTCGTCTGGCAAAATGCATGGCAATGAGAATACCGCCCTGATTGGTTGTACAGGTTCGTCCCAAACTGTTGCCTTCAACCGGGAGAAAGTCAATTTGTGGAACAAGAATACAACCATGTGGTTCCCGGGCCAACCGCAAAAATTGACCGGCGGTTCCGATATTGGGAGCGCAGGTATCAATGGTGAATAACGGTTGACCATCGATAATGTCTTGCTGCTGCACATTATCCACATGTACGGGAATGCCAAATTGCTTAAATATTCTGGCAAAGAAAAATGCCTTTTGGGAGACGGCAAAACTGCGGGGAATCACCAGGCGATTTTTATCGCTGGATTTTGGCAAACGATTATCGATGAATTTCCAAATATCCCTGTAGGCATCGGGAACTTCAATTTTATCGAGTTGCTGCATCCGCGCTTGCAGTTCATTAACCGCTGTGCAACCGCCGAGTGTTAGGGAGATTCGATGTTCATTATCCAGCGATGTTAATTTGGTGCGTGCGCAACAGGCATTTTTATCGCCGCAGGCAGCCCCATGACAGTAAATAATCTTTTTGGAAAACGAGCGCTCGATCAGATCATCCAGATTACACCAATCAGTCACCTTATCTGATTCCAGATATTGAAAATGTGTAAGCAATCCGAGGCACGCGCGATGCCCCGGCAACGGCGGCACCAGACAGTACGTATCCTCCCCCATAAATTCCTGCAACCGATGTGTCACCGCCAACGGCAGCGGATCGCTTAACATGGTCTGGCCATGAAGCAGCGCAATTGTATGCTTTGGAAATTCCACCTGATTCCACAACGACCGCGCCATATTCTCCACAATCGCGTAACAGCACGATGCCAGAATTTCAGCCTGCGGATAGCCTTCAGCCTGCATTTTACGGGCATTCTCCATCAGGAACACCGCACAGGTAGCGTTAATACCGTACGCTTTCAATGCGTGGAGTGCCTGTCCATAAGCATCGGCAATATTTTCGATATTGAACAACGCTTTCAATGTATCCATTAAACTGCCGGTTCCGGCCGAGCATTTGATATTCATGGCATTATCAAACAATTCATTCTTCTGCAGCGAGATGACGGAAATTTTCGTGTCCTCGCCGCCAATATCAATCAGCAGATAGAAGTCTTCATTCACATGCTCAATGCCTTGTTGTTTCAATGCTGCGATATGGTCTTTGGCAAACTGAATTGATCCCCAGGCATGGGCGTAATTTTCCACCATTACATCAATTCGTTCGGCCAGGTGCGGGTAGATGGCGCGTAATGCCCTTTGCACCTGATAACGTCCGCTGCCGGTAATGCCAATATGCTGGATGTTCAATTGATGGATATTCATTGTTTTCAATTTGCGGAAAATGTGTTTGACGGTTTCGATCGTATCACCATGATTGTTGTAGGAATTGTGGAATAGCAACTCACCGGTAATGGCATCCGCGATGACAATTTTGGCCATGGTCGAGCCAATGTCTAATCCCACATGTACCGGCACGGTTTGGAAATTGTCAGGAAGGATATTGGGGAGCTTCGGGTCTGGTATTCGATTGTAGATTCCAGATGCTTCATATGTGGTCTTCAGGGATTGAAACGAAGGTAACTCAATCGGCTTGCCAGCTTTGCGCAAGCGCACCGGATTTTTTCGACGAAAGTGTTCATGCCCCACTTGATCTACCAAATGTTCCATCCCGGTGATTAAAATCGATTGGCGTTCGTCATAAATCACATTCTTAACGCCGTTCGCTTTCAAAAAATCAATCGCACAATCCCGCGCATACTGCCACCGAAACACACCACCGGATAAATGTACCGTGGTGACTCCCGGACACATCTTCTGGCATGGTTTCATCACCTCCGATTTCATGGTGACTGCCAGCGCATGATCCAACGGAATTCCCTGATTTTTATCAGAAATCGTCGCTGAGGAACTAAACACACCGCAGCGATCGGAACGAACCGGTACCTTGTTACGCTTATCGTTACCGCGCTCACCGAGATAATCAGCCAATATCCGATCAACATCATCTTTACGAATGTCGAGTTTTTCCAGAATGCGGTTTAAATTAATGCCCGTGCCTGCACCGCAACGAGGATTAGTAATGAGCAGATCATCCTTCAAACTGCCAGCTCCATCAATACAAATCACCATGTACCCGGAAGCGGACAAATCGATAATGCCGAGCGATTCATCTCTTCCGGCATTGAGACTGTGGAACAGCGATTTCGCTGCCGACCATAGAGCAGCAGACGGTGTAATGGTTTCGCCGCGACACAATGCAGTCCGGGTAATCTCAGCCAGCTTTCCTGTGATGTAAATCTGCGGCATCGAACCATTCGATGGTGCATCTGAATAGTTGAGAAAATTTTGGATATCCGGCTGTTTAAACAATTCCCGAATATCGCTGTTATTTTTTAATGTTATATTTTCAATATGTCGATCAGAGTCCGTTTTGAGCACGGCGTTACGGGTGCTTAAATGAATGTGCTCGATACCCGCATCAATGAAAATTGTTTGCATGGTTTATATTTCCTGTTTTGTTTTATTCCTTATTTATACAGCAAAAATTAATTTGCTGTAATCAATTACGACAATTGTTTTCAAACACCATACCGCAAATAATAATGACACGCATTGACCGAACGTAATCCCATAATAATATGTGCGGTTACATAGCCATAAATATATTTCTCAAAGCATCTACGTGAACAGAATCTCCATTAAAGAGTATTATTCAGTATACAATAGTGTCTGAAAATTCATACATTTCTATTACACAAGAAATATATATGATTTAAAAAATAAGAACAAATTGAAGACAATGGAGATACTGGCAGACGGTTCTATCTCGGTGTGGTCTGTAGGAATCCGCTTTGGCAGGTGGAAATCGCGAGTGAAGATGGAAATCTCAAAATATAAAATAGTAAACGTTGTGCGCGTTCATTATATGCATTTCAGATTGTCACCCCTAATTCCTTGATAAGTCGATTGAGGTAAGTGCGTTGGATGTTTAACAGTTTGGCCGCTTTGGATTGATTGTTATCAACTGACTGCAGCGTCCTTGTAATAAATTCCTTTTTAAAATGAACCATAGCCTCGTCTAATGGCAGGCCGATATTGATGCGATCCTTCTCGCTCGCATCCGATAATTGTGGCAACAGATTTGGCGTAATTTCACTCCCATACGACAGCACGACAGCACGCTCGATGGCGTTTTCCAATTCCCGGATGTTACCTGGCCATGAATACTTTTTTAACTGCTCAATTGTTGCCGGTGCTAAACGTATTACATTTTTTTGCATGGCTTTGCTATGCTTTTTAAGAAAATGATCAGCAAACAGCGGAATGTCATTCATACGTGTACGTAATGCAGGTAGTTGAACCGTAACCACATTCAAACGATAGTACAAGTCTTCACGAAATCGGTTCTCGCGTACTTCCTTCTGCAAATCTTTATTAGTGGCAGCAATAAACCGTACATCCGCGGTTAATGTATCTGTGCCACCGACACGCTGGAATTCGCCATATTCAATAACATGGAGCAATTTGGCCTGTAAAGATAGCGGCAGATCGCCAATTTCATCAAGAAACATTGTGCCTTTATTTGCCAGTTCAAATCGTCCTTTTTTCCGCTTGATGGCGCCGGTAAACGCACCCTTTTCATGACCGAACAGGTCTGACTCAATTAACTGCTCCGATAATGTGGTGCAATTCACCTGAACAAACGGCTTATCGCGCCGGTCACTCATGGCGTGAATCGAGCGCGCCATGAGTTGCTTGCCAGTGCCGCTTTCACCTCCAATCAGCACAGTTGTCTTGCTGGGCGCCACACTGCGCGCCAAATCCATAACGTGCCTCATTGCATCGCTCTCACCGATGACCATGTGGTATTGCCGTTCAATTTCCTGGCGCAGGTACTGGTTTTGCTCTTGCATCTCCTTTCGCTCAATGGCATTCTTCACGACCATCATGATATGGTCGGGCTTGCACGGTTTTGGAAGAAAATCGTACGCACCGAGTTTTAGTGCATCCATAGCGCGTTCGATGCTGCCAAACGCTGTCATAATCACCACCGGCACATCAAGCGCTTGCTGGCGGATGTGCTGTAGCACTTCCATGCCATCCATTTCCGGCATCTGCAAATCCAGCAGCAACAAATCCGGGGGGTCTGTTTTTGTTAGCTCCAGACCAGTCACGCTATTTTCTGCCTGAATCACAGCGTAATCGTTGGCCTCCAGCCGGTCTTTAAGCAACATGCGGATTTGCGGATCATCATCAATAATCAGGATTTTTTTCTGCGGTGAAGAGGTCATGGAAATTCCTTTTTGTTTATGTATTTTCTGATTTATGTATTTTCTGATTGACTATTCAATTTTTGCGGCTGGCAACGTGAATGTAAACATACTCCCCTTTCCCAACTCACTTGCCACCCAAATGCTGCCGTGCTGCAATTCCACTAATTGTTTAACGATATGCAATCCAAGCCCAAGTCCTTTTTGTGGTGCGATATTGTTTTTTTTGATTCGTTCGAACCGATCGAAAATAATATGTTGCTTCTCGATTGCAATGCCCTCACCATGATCTATCACTGAAATAGCGATCATCCGGCTTCCATTTTTATTTTCTGCATGAGAACCATTCTCCGGCATTAATTTTGTTGTTACCTGAATCGTATCACCTTCATGCGTATACTTAATGGCATTTTCAACCAGATTTGTCAAAATCATTTGTAGATGATCCGGATCGGCGTTAACCCATAACTCATCAATTGATTCGTATTGAAATGTTATATTTTTCTTCGTGGCAACAGATTCCAATACACTTAACACTTTTCGAATTAAATCCGCCAATTTCAAGCAGTCAACGCACTGTTCAATCTTCCCGGCTTCGATCCGTGACAGATCGAGTAAATTCTCGATCATTCGGGTGAGGTGTTGACTACTTTCATGAACACCCGTCAAATAATCAGTCACTTTCGGACTTAACTTTTCGGGAATACCATCGAGTAAATTTTCTACCGACCAGCAAATGGATGTCAACGGTGTGCGCAATTCATGGGAAACCTGGGAGATAAATTCGGATTTCAATTGATTCAATTCTTCCAAACGCTTTTTTTCTGTGCGTTCAAGGATCATAGATTCCTGTAAACGGAGATGTTCCATCGCCATGAACGCATTTATTGACATTTGACTTATCAGCGCCATATCCTCTTCGGAGTATTTAACTTTGGACACCTTTTCCCCAAACAAGAGAAATCCTGCCAGCCGATCCTGCAATATGACAGGAATAATCAATTCAATCCCAATTTTGTCCAATTCGGTAGTGTGTGGTAATTGGATAATTCGTTTTCCGGGCTGATAAAAAATAAATTCCCAGGTCAATTTAGTGATATATTGTGGCAACAACAGGAGTTTATAATTAATAATTTTAAAATAACGTTTCGAATTTGTGCTATCTCTGAATCGTTTCTTTACTGAACTAAATTTGACGTGTTTAACTAACGGTACTCGATTTTCATCAGCGGTGCGCACGATAGCACTCGTCACACTTAAATGCAGATTACGTGTATCCGTTAGCGAGGTTCCGAGGCTCGCACATGCGTTAAATTTTGTCCGAGATTCGTTTTCCAATAACAGAATTATGTTTTTGTTCGGTATGACTTTGTCAATTTCATTAAGCAACACCCCGGGAATTTTATCAGCCTCATTCGTGGTGGTCAGTATTTTGCCGAATGATTGAATTGTCTGCCGGAAATCATAATCTTTCGAAAAAAGCGATTTAATCAAATTCGTTACATGGCGAGCTATAAACGGGGAAAAACCTAACACAAGAATCCCGCTCCCCAAGATCAGATGCCAGCGGTAACGAGTCAAAACAATTTGAAAATCCAAACGTGTAAAATCTATGACCAGTACAAATAGCACAATCAATAGAATCGTAGCCACAAGGTAAACAATACTTCGACGAATAATAAATTCAATATCCAGCGCTTTATATTTTACAATCGAAAAAGCAAGGCTGATTGGTATAATGAAAATAAAAAGATAATTCACGACATCGGGTATCAACGGCTCATAGTTGAATAATTGTGGAATGGTCCATAAAAATATAAACGGAAACATCCCGATTGAAATTCCCCATAAAATCCATTGAATTTTATTACGATCATCTTTGCTGCTGGCAACGATATACGAATGAATGGCACTGCCAATGCTAATGAGCAGGTACAGCATATAATAGGAACGGAAACCATAATTATAGATCCAATAGAAATAGTGGTAGAATTTTAAATTTTTTGTGATTGTAGCGGTAAGGTAACTGCCAATAAGCAACAGAATAAATACAACTGCCGGTCGAAAAACTAGCAATGGTAAGTGTTCGTTTCGTTGAAGGATTCGTTTTTTTTGGGGATAAAGAATGCTGAAATAAAGAACAAATGCGGGCATAAGCGCAAAGAAGAACCAAAACAAACTGACAAAAATATAGCCCCCAATATCGCCACCTTTGGGACAGCCCGGCCAAATCGTCATAATGGAGACGACAACCGTCATGCACATCGAATAGAAGATCCGCGCCGACCAGTCGACCGGTTTGCTCTGATAAACATACATGCCAATAATCCAGAACAGAATTCCGAGGCAGAGCAAACAATAAAGAATAAGCCGTTCTTTACTGCGATAGCGTTTTCCGATAATCAGCCGAATATGTTGCAAATTCGATCCGCGCTTGACAGATAGATCGACCGTATTCCCCACGGCATGGCAATCGATCAGAAAATCCAACTCCCATTTATGATTAAATGAAATTCCATCCAGAGCTAACAAAGTATCTTTTGATTGCACACCACATTGCTCAGCAACGCTATCCCGAATAACTCGGGTTACTTCCAAACCATTCGTGGTATGTGCATATTCAAATTCACCGCCTGGCAAATTCGATGAACGAAAATACCCGATAACGCCAAGGGCGAGGAAAAACACACTAATCAAGATAAAAATCGATTTATCGACGATTTTTTCTTTCATAATATTTTGTCGTTTATACCGATCTGAAAATAATTCGCGAATTGTAGTGCTTCCGGAGCAAAATATGCAGTAGACTTGAAAACCAGTTGGTAATATAAAGTTTTAAATAATTAAGCGCAACATAAAATTAAGGACATCACATGCTATTTCCTGGCGAATGTGCTCTGTTCTGAAGCGCATACCTGTATCGTTTCTTTATTGTAATCTTATTGATGAATACAGACGATGAAGGCGCTTCACTCCTATTATGGCTGAGTAAAGGGTATAAGCAAAAAAAAATGGTAACCACAAACATCGTAGTTACCATTCAAACATGTTTAATTAAAGGAAGCTATCAATATTTTACAACATGAATCATCTTGCGTACGTCGGATTCATTCATCCGTTTTTGTACACTGCGTTCGATATCATTTTTGTTGATTCGCATCATCAGGCGCGAAAAATCATTGGCATTGCTGTGATCATCAATCGAAATCGCAATCTCCAGCCACTCATTACCATTCAGGTTACGGATGGTATGGCCGAACCGCGAGAGCACATTTATCATACGATCCTGCAGCGCTGCAATGCTTGCCTGACTATCGAAACTACCATCATCATGAATAAACTTATCGATAGTGATATTATGCTTCGCTCCATTTTGTGTACGGTTGGTAATGATTTGCATGCGTCTGGGAAACATCTGCGTATCCATCATAATGATCGCTCCGTATCCGTTCAGATAAAAGCCATTCACATGGTTTATGATATGCAGACCATCGATTTGACTTTTTTCAATGGATGATTTGATGATGTCCGCAAACACTTCAATATCTTCATCAATGCCGGCGCTTTGCTGCGTCCTCGATTCAAATGTAATCTGTTTTGCCAGGGCATCCCGATCCATTTTTCCGTGTCGATAAGTTGTTACATCCTTCATTTTTACTTTAGCGATTAACTTTCGGATATCGTTCTGTGGTGGAAATGCGCCCAGCCATTTCATATCATTATTGAAATCTACAACCACCATAATCCATTCATCGGACTTCAATTCGTTCATGGACGATGCATAGTCTCCCAGAAAGCGGACGATAGTTGTTTTCACCTGCTCTAGGTTAGCCTGTTCAATCGAATCACTTATTGCATTATCGCCATCTTTCTTAATAGCAACTTGTTTTTGAACACCACGACCATTTGGCAGAATAAGCAACTGCTCTTCATGATTCCTATGTGTAAATTCATTCGCATAGGGCACTTTGAACAATATACCATAATTTTCCAGATAATAACCATTAGCTGCTGATGTTTGAAAAATTTTGGTGGTACCGGATGTACTGAACAGTTTATTGAGAATTGTCTCCATTATTTCAATATCATCCTGAAGCTGATTATTCGTTTTTTGTGAGTAAGCCGGCATCGCCGCAGCCACTATCATCATGAGTACCAATATTTTGATTTTTCTCATATTCTTAACTCCTGAAATCCATTCTATTCAAGCAATCACTTACCTTTGCCGTGGCTGTTGAGCGTTGATAAGCTTGATTAGATCATTATATTGTGTACTCGTCTGTTGCTCAACCCGGTTGTAGATATTCCGCTCTACCTGCCCAATCCCGGCGCCGACCATCTGTAAATCCGTATTTCGTTTGGCTTCGATATCGTTCGAAAATTCAATTAATGACGAGGCTAGTTGTTGCTGCTGCCGGGCTTCACTCTGTTGAATGAGTGTCTGCGTCAATTGAATATTTTCCTGACGTAATTGGGCGAGCGCGTTCTCCACTTCCGTTCGATCTAATTGATTTTGACTGGTTCGTGGCCACAGACTCATTTTTGCAGACAAATTGCCGTGTTGGTATGTAATTTCCGTATTGAACGTTGCCATCACAAAAAACACAACTGCAACACCAGCGGCAAACGCATAGCTCAACCGAACAGGTCGTCGCTGCCACCAGTCGCTTACCGGCTCCCACCATGTTTTGCGTTCGTGCATGAATACCAGATTCATTTTCGGATCGACATCCGTACTTTCCTGCAATGTTTGAGACGTTTGCTTTAAGGCGAGATATTCTTGCCGGCAGTTTGGGCATGCTGCCAAATGATTGTCCAAATGAACCTTGTCCTGTGCTTCAATCTCATCGTAAAGATCGTCCATCATCATTATTTTAAACTGGTCACACTTCATAATGAAGCACCTCCTTGTTTATTTCCCAACGGTCGAACACTTTGCCCAACGCATTTAATCCATAATACATTCGCGATTTCACAGTATTAATGGATTCCCCCAGCGCATCAGCTATTTCCTGAAATTTCAATCCCTGATATTCCTTCATAATAATCACAACCCGCTGTTCTTCGGGGATTTCCAGCAACGCATCCCGAACAATGGATTCAATCTGCTTACGGTTCATCACTGAATCCGGCTGTGAATGTTCATCAGACATCAGATCGAATTCATGTTCCTGATGATTATCCCGAATATAGTCCAACGGAATATTATTTCGGCGTTTCATACGCTTTATTTCATCCTTGCATAGGTTGGATGCAATCTGATATATCCAACTGGAGAATTTATCCGGCGTGCGTAGTTTCTTCATGTTTTTATAGGTGCGAATAAATACCTGCTGCGTTACATCCCGCGCCAGTTCATCATTTCCGAGATAACGGTAACAAAAGTTGAATATTGGTTTCTCCCAGCGCCACACGAGCGTATTAAACGCTGTCACTTCCCCGGCCAGATATCGCTGAATCAGTTCACTATCGGTCACGTCACTTCCTTTACGTTTTCAAATCAAATGATAACATCATTTCCATTCATGTTTCATAGATAAGACTATTGGAAAGGGGAAAAAGTTTTGTTGGTGAGGGATTTTTAAAAGAGTTTTTGTTATTTGTATTTATCCCCTCGCTCAATTACATGATATAATTGAGCGATGGGATATAAACGAACAAAAGAATAACCATTTATTGCGGTTTTCAAACGCTTTGTTATCAGGTTTTGAATTGGTTATTATTCCAACAAGATAAGTTTTCTTGTCTCTGTGAAATTATAAGATTTAAGTTGATAGAAATAAATTCCGCTTGGCCTTCCTTCTGCATTCCATTCAATCGAGTGAGTGCCTGCAGCTAATTTCCCGGAAACCAGCGACGCGACTTCTCTTCCGATTACATCGTATATCTTCAAAGAAATAACTTGTGCTCTGGGGATATGAAAAGTGATTATCGTACTCGGATTGAACGGGTTTGGATAATTCTGGTAAAGCGCAATTCCTTCCGGTATAGGCGCTTTTGCTTTTACTGCCGAAGTAAGTATATCCGCCAATATGATATAATCACATGTCATTTCCCGGGTTTGTTGGTTGTAGTTCAGAACGATTGCGTTGCTTTTGCTATCGGAAAATTCATTTTTTAGCTGCGCTGCATAATAAGTGATGCAATCTTCCGGCGAGTACGTGATGTTAATATCAACCCTGTCACCACCGAGCGCGAGTACCTGTATCCCTTTGTGTTTCACCTTTTGAAGCAGCGGATATATATCAGCATAAAAATTCGTCGTGTCCAATGATCGCGAGCTCGCAGCAATCGACTCGTCGAGCCATGATTCAAAGTAGTCACTATTAATCATCCACATCAAGCGATGGTGTAGAAGAATTAAAAAGCGGGAATCCTGAATAGTATCACAAACAGTTTCCACCATCTGCAATTGATCACCTTTTATAAAGGTTTCTGAAAATGAATTGGCATTAAGCTCGGTATCGAGTACAAGAAAGGTGACTTTATTTCTTGTATATGTATAGTAACTTTCTCTACCGGTAAATTCTTTAATAAGCGCACGGTGACCGCTGCTGACATCATGATTGCCCAGGCTCCATAATGTATTGGGACTGCCTAAATCAAACAAGCTGTCACAATATTCCAGCGAAGCTCGGTCTGTGCTGACTGACCACGTTAAATCGCCACCCAGCATTGTCACATCATATTTTGAGAAATCGATTTTTTCAACTGCGGCGTGAACACTCTGATACACTTGATCATCGGAACGTGGATGAGGAATGAAGATGAATTTTAAGTTCGTACTATCTTGTGAAAATACATTCAGCTGTGTAAAGGTAAGCAGTAACACGATAAACATAGTTCGCATTTTCATTTCCTTTTTAGCGAAATTGAGTGATTTGTTTTTGTCTATAACTTCAGTTTTTATTGTAAATAGCCTATCGACAAACATCCTATGCGGATTTCATTGCTTGTAGGGTAAACTAATGTACAGCTTCCCCAATTCAGTCAATTGGCCGGGAGCAGGATTAAATAAATAGGTATATTTACCGTCAGGATAGTCACCACGACCGATAAACCAAGCATACCGGAATACATCATCCCGATTTTCACAGAGCGCGACCATTTGCCGCATTTGTTCGGCCTGTTTGGCGTACGAATTTATTTGTGAATTCCAATTGGCCATTTCGGTGATCCAGATTTGTTTTCCATATTTTTGCAGACGGTCCAATTGTGATGCAAGTCCGTAATCGTACCAGTGAAAAGCGAGGTAGTCAATTTTCGGCTCACGTCCGCTGTTTGCCTTTTCATAGGCATCGTAAAACGCGTCAAGCCAGACAACAGGATCCCAATAATTGTTCATTGTTCCCCAATTCATGGCTGGTCCGACCAGATAAACAGTTCGATTCTGACTGGCAAGTTCAAGGATGAGTTGTTCGTACTTTGGCCAGTTTTGCGCCGCCTGAGCTGGCGTCTGGTTCGCCTGATCCGTCAAATTGGGTTCATTTAAAGCCAGCAGGTATTGAATTTCGGGGTGACCCAAAATGAAGCTCTTCGCCTGCGAGAAATCATTGGTGTTATTTTTCCCCCATAGCATAGGGATAAATTCCATTTGGTAATCGTCGTAATACCCAGCCGGCGCAGATGTGGTGAAGTGCCAGTTGTACCACCAGGAAACCCCGGTCTTCAATGTATCAAGATCAGCCGCAGCGGTTAAATTGTAGGCAAGACCGCGTTTCGGACTTTTTTCAATTTTCGTTGGTTCTTCCTTAATTTGCGTTGGTGCTGAGTCCTTTTTGCAGCCAGACACATTCATAAAAATCAAACATGCCAGTATTATTAATACGTCGCGAATGAACATTTTATTACTTCCTTTGATTTGAAATTCCAGACGGTATTTAACCTGAATTATTCATAAATTTTGAAAAAAGAGTGAGGATTTTCCAATATAATTTCTTATATTTAAGTAGGATAAACATATA
>JAFGDW010000179.1 GCA_016931935.1 Candidatus Zhuqueibacterota bacterium
GCTCAGCCGACGGAAAGTTGCATTTTACTGCCTGAGTAGTTACATTTTTTTAAAATTGCTGAATGAATACAATATTTCCTGACTAATATCAATATTCGTATGCAAATAAATGCGACATGATAATGTAGCCAGGATTCAAATGAATAATTTCAACCAATGAGAAATATGACTAAACCAACCAGTAGAAAAGATTACCTTGTTTCGGCGCTTGTACCGACTTATGGCGCCGGTCGTTTTATGCGAGGCCTGCTTGAAGACCTGGAAGCACAAACTATTGCCGATCGACTGCAAATCATAATAGTCGATACAGCTTCTCCCACAAACGAAGGAGAGATTGTCCGTAAATTTCAGCAGCGTTATAATAATATTCTTTATGTGCGCACGGAGACCAAAGAAAATTCCCACGCTGCCACAATTCGTGCGATGAAAATGGCTATCGGAAAATATGTAACGCTCGCTTGCACTGACGATCGTCATAAATCCGATGCCTATGAACGTATGGTTGCGGTACTGGAAGCACGGCCCGATGTCGCGTTGGTATATGCCAACGTTCACGTAACAGTTCACGAGAATGAAACGTTTGACAATTTTACCAATGCGGGCAAATATCAATGGTTTGATTATGATCCATGGAAGTTGCTGCATTGTTGCTTCATGGGTCCCCAGCCAATGTGGCGTCGGGAGATGCACGTGAAGTACGGATATTTCGACGGTAAATTGGAATCCGCCGGAGATTGGGAATTCTGGCTGCGGATGGCCGAACAGGAAACGTTTTTGCACATCGATGAATTTCTAGGTTTGTACCTGTTTTCACCTACCAGTTCAGGAAATAAAAATCCACAACTGGCGCAGAAAGAGGCCGGCGATGTTCATACTAAATATATCCATCGGGAACCGGCTTTACGTAAAAGTCATATCCGGGCGCTGCATCTATTGCTGAATGATGATCCTGATTCTATTCCACTCAGTCTGCAAAATATTACAGTGGATTTGCACAAAACCGAACCGACTCCCATGCACAAACACTGGCTGGTGGATGTGTTACATAACGATGAGTCACTCACTGAGCTTGAATCGGCCGTAAAATTTATAAACTTGTGGCTGAAACCATCAACCGATGTAGGATTGAAGGTGGTTTATCCGGATGACCATGTCAATCATATTCATCCTGACGTGCATATCGCTCCGAAAACACAAACGCTTTCCCGGGCGGTTCAGCAGGGAATACGCTTCCAGACAGACGGAATTGTGTTTGTAACGCCGAAAGTGCGATTCTCTGCCGAGCTGGTGCAAATGATATACGATACGCTGGCAATCCACCCCAATTGTGCTGCAATTGCCCCGGCGGATGGGGACGAGCTTTCCTGGATGTTTTTTTCAACAGCAAACCTTCGCCAGCTCAAAAGGCAATTACCGGATCGGTTGAATTCCATAAATGATGTATTTAATTGGGTGAATCAACTGGAAGAAATTCAGATCACCCAACAGGATGAGTTGCAGTTGCTGCTACATCAGGTGGATGCGGTGATGGATGACATTGCTCCGAATCCCTCGGACGCCATGCTGGAAGATGCACTAATACTTTCATTGTTGGCCGGACAAACCACCAGTGCTATGATTCCCGACATTCTGGATATGATTCGTCGCTGGGTGAATCAACACCGCTGGGTCGAGGCTGAAGTGGCGTTAAATCGGGTATTACTCATTCAACCCGAAAATCGTGATGCGCATGCGCTACATGACCATATTTTATTAGTCACTGGCAGAAGCAAAGCACCGAAGCTGGTTGTGCATGCTGAGTCTAAAGCGAAATCGCAGGGCTAACAAATATTCATATATTTGCGTTTAAAGCCATAATTCAATTATTGCCAGCGACATACCGGAACCACAATAAAAAAGCAGGCTTCTGAAGAATACCTGCTCTTTTTATTAATAGGAACTGTTTTCAGTATTAGTCACAATCCGCAAGTTTATCAATTGCATCGTGTAATTCATCCAGCTTGTACGGTTTCATGATAATGCCGGAAAAACCGAATTGGTGAAAATCGGACATGACGGGGTCCTGTGTAAAACCGCTGGAAACCAGCACCTTTACATCAGGATCGATTTTGAGCATTTCTTGCACTGCTTCTTTGCCACCCATGCCACCGGGCACGCTTAAATCAAGAATTGCGGCCTGAAGACTGCTGGCCTGACGATTCAATTCCCGGAATTGTTCAACTGCTTCGGAACCGTTTCGGGTCATCACAACTTCGAATCCCAGTTTTTTCAACATACGGGCGGCTGTTTCCAATACCGTATCTTCATCATCCATTAGCAAAATTTTGCCACGCTCGGTAATCATTGTATCAGTACGTGTACGCCGGTAACGCTGCGAGCTGTTCGAAGCGGGAAGATATACATGAAAAGTGCTTCCTTTGCCGCTTTCCGATTCAACGATAATATTCCCGTTATGATTTTTAACTATTGAGTAGACCGTTGCCAGTCCGAGACCGCTATGCTTTTCGCGGGTGGTGAAATAGGGATCAAAAATTTTATGAATATTTGTATCAGGAATCCCTTCCCCACTATCTTTTATCGAAATGCATGTATAGAATCCACTTTCCAATGGAAGCACGCTTTCAGAATTAATAGTGCAATTCCTGGCCATGATGTGAATATCGCCGCCATTTTGCTGAGCTTGCATCGCATTTAATATGATTTGATGCAACGCCGTTTCAATTTGGGCCGGATCAACTTCAACGAGCCACAATCCTGGCGGTATTTTTAATTTGATTTGGTGTTCTTGATTTGCGTTGAAGTGATACACGATTTCCTGGATAAGTTCTCCCAACGCCTTTTCCCGCTTTATGGGAGTCCCTCGGTCAGAAAAAGACAATAATTGAATTGTCAACTCTCTTGCTTTCAGCGCCTTTTGCTCCGCTTTTACAAGAATCGGATAAATCGGATGGTCTTCGGTAATATCCATCTTTGCCAACGAAATATTGCCAAGCACAGTCATTAAAATGTTATTAAAATCATGGGCCAGGCCTCCGGCGAGTAGACTTAGCGATGTAAGTTTTTGCTGCTGCATTACAGTTTCTGTCTTTTTGTAGACATGCGTAATATCATGGAATAGAAACGCACATTCGGTCAGTTCATTGTTCATATTCCGAATTGGGGCAGCATTAATATCAATAATGTATTCACGTTGGCTTGCCGATATCAGCAACGCCCGGCATTGAAACATTTGTTGTTCCTGACTGTAAAGTTTATGGCAATCCAATGTCAAAGGCACGCGATTTTGTACACTCAGGACATTAAATACAGAGCTTAACGGTTTACCAATCACATCCTGACATCGACAGCTTGTAAATCGTTCTGCCACCGGATTCATGAAATTAATCGCCCCGCCCGAAGTCGTTGTGATAACCCCATATTGAATCGACTCCATCGATCCACTTAGGCGCTGTTGGTCACTACGATTCATATAGTAGAGAATGGACTTGTTAATTTGAATGGCGATTGTTTCCAGAAAACTGATTTTTTCTTCTGTAAAAACTGTGGGCGAGTTATTCGTTGCAAATGGTGAATAGAACACCTCTATTGACCCAATGGCAACTTTCCCATCAAGAAATGGTAGTCGAAATCGTTGCGAAGACACTTCAAACGCTTCGCTCAGGTACTTTTTCTTATAGAGTGTCAGTCGAACAGCAATACGGCTTGACTGCGGAAATGCCGATGGAATCAGGTTTGCGATGTGATATAATTTATCATCCAGCGAAATGTTTGTTTGATCGAGCGTGTGCAAGGCAGCATAAAGGCAATTCAATTCTTTTTTGCGTGCGTCTGCGGCATGCTGCAACTCAGCCAGCGTATTAAATGAGGCGGATTTTGATGGCAATTCCCGCATTAGAATGGTAACCACATGTTTAGCCGTACTAAATGCAGTAATCTGAACATTCTGTCTGATTTCTTTAAAATAAGTTTCGAAGCTAAGCGGACGGCCTGACCGGGCGACTTCAGTAAACACGGCAAGAAAGGGTGGGGGAGAGCTGCCGAAAACGTCCGAGCCTTTTTTATTGATAAAAACAGATTTATCCTTCCCGGTAATTGCTTCGAATGGGGGATTGACATCGAGGAACTGATAGTCGTGGATCTCACCGGAAATATCAGCAATCAGTTTAAAATCGGCTATTCCTTCGATAGTTGTTGTAAAAAACGATTGATACTGCTGCACATCGATCATAGAATCGTCAGAATTCTGTTTACGATTGGACGAACTAACTTTCGACTGTTCTGACGGCTGCTCATCCTGTAGATCATGTCGCTTCCCTGCATCTCTCATGGGATCATCCTCTCGATACTAATTCTTCACAATAAAAATTCCAAAGGAATAGATAATAGACAACTAAAATTTCAGATGTTAATACAACCGTTTATGTTGATAAATATCTTTTCATTATGGCGACGGTACCCGGGCATGTTCAACTTCTATGAATCCAGTTTGGATAAAACTTGAACGAGCCCTGTTGCGAGAAATCTCCGTGCACGTAAACACGGGATTTCAGTATTTCCAGCGATGAAATAAGGTGTTGAAAGATTGCTACACCTGGCCGTGATAATTTCTATTACTTTAGCTAAACAAATAAAAGAATGACTGATAGCTGAAATTAAAAGGTAACTAACAAAAAGATAAAAAGTTCTGGCTGATAAGCAAGTAACATTTTCTTTTTAAGCCAAATTTTACAATAAATTAATGACCAAGTTGTTGTGTAATTAAATGGTTTGCCTAAAAAATTATATTCTGGTCAATAATAGCGAGCGAGCTTCGATTATCACACAATCAGACATTCGGCCTCTATGTCGTATGATTTTAAGGTGATACTGACGATTATACATTGATGATCAAATCGGTAAGCGGTTAAAATTGATTAACTAACCAGATGTTAATATTTTATATTGCACGTCGATAATAGGAAAAAGCATGAGGATAGTGTGTGAACCGGAAAGGGAAAATCAATGAACAATATTGAAAAAAGTGCACCTGGCGCCATAACAGAAGTCACTCAACAAAAAATTGAAAAGTCGTTTCGCCTTCAGCAGAGCGGTGATTTCGACCAGGCAATTCAGGTGTTAAAAGAGATTCGGACGAAAGAGTTCGACAAACAGGCAGCAATATGTAATAATCTTGGTTGTTTGTATTTTGAAAAAGGAGAGTATGAGCAGGCTGAATCATATTTAAATCAGGCTGTTCAGCAGGAATCCCAAAATTGGGATGCGATTCATAATCTTGCTGATCTGTATTTTTTCTTGAAACGCTATGAACAAGCGTTTTTGTATTATGAAAAAATTTTCCGGGTTGAACCTGCGGCTGATGTAGTCGAGCGACTTGGCGACTGCATGATTGCCATGCAAAAACCGAATGAAGCAAGCGTGCTCTATCAGCAAGCATTTAAATTGGATCCGAATACCGTTTCCAATGTGCGGAAACTAGAATGGATTACTGCTGGGGAACTGCCGGTGCCGCTGGATGTGGGCGTCCCATCCTATCGTAAAAATTCAGTGGTGGCATTTATTTATTGGCCGAATCCGGCAGCCGATCCTGCAAAAGCGGCCGATGCCAGCGTGTTGCAGAACTGTTTCCGGAAAATTGCCAAACAGGGAGTGGATGTATCATTAATTTCCGATAATGAAAATTCAGCTTCCCGATTTAAAGTAACCGAGTGGGAAGCAATTAATCGCCGTTACCTTGCCGATATATTTATTTCCGTGAATGACCTTTCCGTCTTTGAAAACCAAATTAACGCGAAGGTTAAAATCCTGTTAACCGATGGCAAGTTTTCCGATGAGCAGACGCGACAAATTGAGACATTGAGCAAGGAAACAAAAATCGATTACTTTTGGCTGACAACAAATCTCTATCGACAACAAATGCTTCAGCTTGATGTTGTCAATGAGCCGGATCTTATGTATGTGGAACTAACTGATGATTCGATCGAAGCGACTGCCGAACGAATGCACGCCCATCTTACGGCAGCCGTACGTGATATGACGTTATGTTACGCCGAACAATTGATGCTATCCGACGATCCGCTGACTGCCATCTCCATTCTGACAGATTCCATTATTAAATTGACGGATCACGAATCATTAAGTGAATTGCGGCGACGGATTGAATCGCTTTATCCGCAGATCAACAATGACGATGCCTACCAGCAGCTTTATCAACAGCTTGATGTGTCGACTACACCCCATGATGAATACGAGCCTTGTTATTTATGGCTGATGGATAATTTAAAACGCAATCGCGATATCAACTCATTGCTGGATGTCGGTTGTGGCAACGGCAGTCGCGATAATGCACTGATGAAGCTTGGGTATCAGGTGACCGGCGTTGACATATCAAAAGCGTACATTGAAACGGCTCTACGGCAAATTGATAAAGGAGCGGCGCACTTAAAATTTGTACAGGCGGATGTGCAGCGATTGTCCGATGTTTTACCTGAACCGGAATTCGATGCGGTGTTTGCGTTTGAATTGCTTGAGAGCGTGCGGGATGTGAAAGAGATGGTTAACGAGTTGGAGAAGGCAGCAAGACATAACGGCCATGTATTTCTTACTGTGAAAGCCGATTCAATGGAAGCCTTGCAGGCTGAAATTCTTGGTAGCTCACAGCCACGGATCCGGCTGCGTCGGTTGAGAATGGATGATTTGGAAAATATGTTCCGCAACCGAATGCAACCACGATTTCAGGAAATTAAATCGGAACGTGGGAAATGGTTTGGTGTCAGCTACCGGGTTGTGAAGGAGGTACAGAAGTCATCTGAAACAACGACGCATAATATCAGTCGAAATGAACCTGTACAGAGCAATGACCTGAATGCTATGTTTCAGCAGGCAACCCGGTTGGTGAATGAAAATAAGCTGGAACAGGCGTTCGCGATGTTCATGGATATGCTGGCGATCGAACCCAATCAACCCCGCGTGTTATTCAATGCAGCAGTACTGAGCGACAAATTCGGTCAGCGCGATGATGCTATGAACGTACTGACAAGCTTGTTCGAACTGGCGCCGGAGATGCCTGATCCCTACTTTTATCTTGGCACAATTTATACGGAGCAAGGGCATTATATCAAAGCAATTGAGTCGGTAAAGGCAGCGATTGCACGTGATATTAATAATGAGCTCTACTACAAATTCTACCGATCGCTTGCGGATCATGTGGGAATTCAAATTGATGATTCCGAAACCGAAATTGTTTTCTACACTGCCGGTGCTCCATTCGACGGAAATACACCCTACCGGAAAGGTATTGGCGGTAGTGAAAATGCGTTGATCCATATTGCCAGGGCGTTGGCGCGTCAGGGGAAAAAGGTACGTGTATTTAACCAGTGCGAACAACCTGGCTATTACGATGGTGTGCTCTATGCAGATCTGATCGATTTTCACATCTATCGTCATTTCAATCGTATGAAAACATTCATATCATTGCGTTCACTCAAACCATTCAAGTTGAATATTGATGCTGATCTGAAAATTTTATGGATTCAGGATAATACCAATGTGCTGTTTTTGGAAAATGAGCATGTAGCTGATTTACCGATTGATAAGATTTTTGCAGTCAGTGAATGGCAGCGGGATGATTGGAAGCAGCATTTTCATTTAAGTGACGATCGGTTTTATATTACCCGGAATGGTGTGGACAAATCGTACATGTACTCTGAACGACAAAATACAATTTCAGCGAAAATGGTATATATCAGCCGGCCCGAGCGTGGCTTGAAAACATTGTTGAAATTATTTCCGCGCATTAAAAAACAGGTGCCGGAGGCTGAACTGGTGGTGTGTTCGTACCGATTTGATGAACAAAATGACGAGATGAATCAATACCGGAAATTAGCGAACCAACCCGGCGTTACGCTTATGGGCGCTTTGACACATCAGGAATTAATCGAAGAATTGCAATCCGCAGCGTTAATGACCTATCCGACATCCCAATTGGAAACATCGTGCACGGCGGCGATTGAAGCGCAGGCAATGGGGGTGCCAGTGGTAACATCACAATTGGGTGCGTTGAAGGAAACCGTGCTGCATAATAAAACCGGAATTTTGATCCCCGGTAAATCCGAATCGGCGGAATATCAAAAACAATTTGTGGATGCTGTCGTTCGAATTATCAAAAATCAAAAAATGTGGCATACATTGAGCAGTCGCGGAAGACAGCGTGCAGCCCATGAATATGATTGGGATGTAATTGCTCGTGAATGGAGCATGGAGATAGAACAACTTCAAACTGCATAGAATAGATGGATTGAAAACACATGTCAAAAGAACAACAACTGGCAGATTTACATAAACAGGCAATCGAGTATAGCAATCGTCAAGACTATACGCAGGCGCTCCAACTGTTTATAAGCATGTTGGAAATTGAGCCCGAACAGCCGGAAATTATGTTTAATTCGGCAGTGATGTGTGATTTGTTGGGAGAAACACATACTGCTCTGCAAGTCATCCGGGAAGCATTGCAACTGGAACCGACAATGCCTCAGGCACATTTGTATCTTGGCAGAATGCTTTATCGATTTAAGGAATACCGCGCCGCGCAGGCAAGCTTACGTCGCGCTATTCAATACGATATCTCGAATAATGATGCGTACAACCTCTATCGCGATGTTACTGAAAGGCAGGGCTATTCGGTTGTTGATGAACATACCGATCTTGTATTTTATGTAGTTGGTGGTTGCGAATTTCATGGCAACAGTCCTGAAGAAAGTGGGATTGGCGGCAGTGAAAGTGCGGTGGTTTACCTGACGCGTGCGCTCGCTAAAAAAGGAAAGCGCATAAAAGTATTTACCAATTGCCCAAAACCGGGCATTTATAAAGGTGTTGAGTATTTTGATCTGGTGGATTTCTACATTTTCAATCACTTCAATAAAATAGAGCGCTTTGTCTCTGTGCGGTCAGTCAAGCCGTTTCGTAATGGCGTAAATGCCAAACAACGGTACTTATGGATTCATGATAATCCCAATATCAAGCTTAATGATGTAGCGAATAATATCGATAGGATTATTGCGGTGAGTGAATGGCATAAGCAGCAATGGATGAATGAATTTAAATTGTCAGCGGAAAAATTTTATGCCACTCGGAATGGTATCGATGAAAATTTATTTCAAGCAGATCAGATGCCCGCTCGGGAAAAGCGATTGATATTTACCAGTCAACCACAACGCGGACTCGATAATATGCTGCGCATGATGCCCGCTATCCGGACGCAGTGTCCGGATGCAGAGCTTCATGTTTTTTATTATCCGTCACCAGATGTGGCACTTACTATAAAACAGATCTGCGAACAGCAGGATATGAGCGGTGTATATTTGCGCGGCAGTGTGGATAAAGTCACGCTTGCCAATGAATTGATGAAAGCCAGAGTTTGGGTATATCCGACATCGTGTCTTGAAACGTCATGCATTGCTGCAATTGAAGCACAGGCCGCAGGGACGCCGGTTGTTTGCTCAAAATTGGCTGCGTTGCCCGAGGCTGTCATTGATACACAGACAGGCTGGCTGATTGATGGCGATCCGAACGACACGGATTATCAGAATCAATTTATAGAAAAAACAGTGGCATTGCTTAAAGATGATACGCTTTGGTTACAGGCGAGCACACGGTGTCGTGAGCATGTACAGTCGCATTACACCTGGAAGCAGGTTGCTGATGAATGGCTGGCGGAGTTATTGTAGCGTACGATTGGAATGATGAATTTGAAGATGTTGATTGAATAACGTGCTACGCATTTCTAAAGTGCGTAGCACGTCGGGTTGAATAAAGATTACTGCATGCATATTTAAAATTCCCTTATCCATAACCGAAATTAATTTTTCGGTTACTATCCTCGTAATTCGCCCTGCGGGTGCTTGCGCCCGAGGGCGAGTTACTTTTAAGAGTAATCGGAACCAGCAGCATGAATCACATTGTTGTTTTTCGCACTCATCGGTTTGGTGATATTTTACAAACCCATCCACTCATTCAAGGATTCCGGGAGACGTACCCTCAGGCACATATCACATTCATTCTGGATGAAATCTATGCGGAGTTGATGCAAAAATCGAATTTGGCGGATACGGTCATCGGAATTCCATATGCGCGGATGTTTGCCGGCATCCCCGATCAGTCACTATCGGAAACACAAGTGAAAACCATGTGCGAACAATTTATGGGACAATTGATTCGCCGCCCGGTCGATTTGGCGATCAACCGGAGCTTCTCCAATTTTTCCGCACTCTTTCTGAAGCAGATGTCTCCGGCTAAAATTATCGGGAAGCAATATCAGGAATACAAGGGTTTTGGCTATGATCCCATTACCGCCCGATTTATGCAGAATTTAATCCAAAACCGGACGGTAGAGCCACTGCATCTGGCAGATATTGGTTGCCGACTTGCGGGTGTCGAACCAGCATCGCCACGATTTCAATTTTATCCGGACAAGAATGATGAAACCTGGTGGAAACGAGTTCATTCAGCGCAGGGCATTGGTCAACAGGATGTCCTGATTGGCATCCAAATGGGGGCCAACAAACAATTCCGTCATTGGGGAATATCCGGATTTGCTACATTTATTCATGAATTACTCCAGGATAAGCCGGATAGTGTTCACGTAAAATTCGTTTTCTTCGGCAGTCGTGAAGAGCGCACACTCTTTCAGGAAATTGTGGCGCTGCTTGAAAAAAAGATCCCGGTAATAAATCTCATAGGCGAAACGACTTTTGGACAATTGGCAATCGCGCTTTCACACTGTCATGCCTTGCTAACGGGAGATACAGGAACGATGCATTTGGCAACGGCTGTGGAAACACCGGTACTTGCATTGTTTTATGCATCAGCGTATTACCCGGAAACCGGGCCGTACGGAGATGGACATTTGGTCATTGCACCGAACATCGAGTGCTATCCCTGTTTTGAACCGGAAAAATGTCCCTATCAACTTGCGTGTCGCAGCCAAATAGCAGTTCCGGCAGTTGTAACAGCCATGCGGTTTTTGCTGGGGTGGGATGATCAGCCTTCCTGGTTTTACTCTACATTGCATCTGTTCCAATCCAAAATATCATCCATTCCGTGCAGGCTTACATTTCAACCGCTTCGGGCAAGTTCAGCAGCAGGTTATGCTTCCGAAAAATATTAAAATTATGTTAAGCTTTAGAAGTTTTCAACCGATATATAATATAGAAAATTCTATCCCAACATTGATAAATGTTGGATTAGGTAATTGAATGTACGAAAAATAACGATATCACGAAAACGCATGATGAATAATAGGAAACCGACAATTACTCTCAGCATGATTGTTAAAGATGAAGCTGATTATTTGCCCACATGTCTCGAAAGTATCATTGATTTTGTGGATGAGATAGTTATTGTCGACACTGGTTCAACAGACGATACCGTGCTAATCGCTGAGAAATTTGGCGCACATGTCTACCCGTTTGAATGGTGCGACGATTTTTCAGCCGCCCGGAACGAGTCGTTACGTCATGCAACAAGTGAGTGGATTCTCTATCTCGATGCGGATGAGCGGCTGGACGCTGAAAATAAAGCAAAGATTATTGATTTGCTGAATCAGCAGCCCGATGTCGTTGCCATAAATTTGCGGGTCGTGATTCCACAACCTGAAAATAGTATCATTTCAGGATTTAGTCTGGATTATTGTCGATTATTTCGGAATTTACCTGAAATACGGTTTGAAAGCCCCGTGCATGAACAGATTATTCCATCTATTTTACGGCATGGTGGCACGATTATGAAAACCAATATTACTATCGATCATTGGGGATTTGGTCTAAAGCAGCGGCGGCGTGACAATCGTAATGAACGAAATATTCGGCTGCTCGAAGCTGAAGTTGCTAAAAACCCACACGATGCATTCATGCATTATCATCTGGCAATTACATATCGCACAACCGGGAAAGTTGATGAAGCCATTCAGCATTTCGAAATCGTGTTGTCGTTGGATAATTTAAAGCCGGAACTTATGGCGAACACAACCATGTTTCTTGCACAGGCATATCTTGCCAAAGAAAACTGGCAGCAGGCGCAATTAAACTGCGAGCGCGCATTGCAAATTCTACCTCATGAACCATTTCCCCTTTACATACTGGCAACAATTTCTCTGGCACATAACAACATCAATTCAGCAATCAATCATTTGCAATCAATGATTAAACTAAAAAAAATGAAACCGGATTACTTGCCGATCGCGGAAATTGATATTTCACAAATATATTTGGATTTGGGGAATTGTTATTATCTTCAGAAAAATTTTTCTGAAGCGCGCCTGAATTATGAAAAGGGATTAATTCATAAACCGGATTCGGTTGCCGGCAATTTTTATCTTGGAAAATGTTTCATGCAACTGGATCAACGTAAATCAGCCGCGAAGTGGTTTGAGCGTGTGTTGGAAATAGATCCGACCATGGAGAGTGCGCGCAGCGAATTAATGATGTGCTACGATTATCAATATGCACATTGAGTTTTGACCAAATAAATTTTTATCAATAGTATAGTTTTACTCATAAGAACGAAAACCAAATAGAATTATAAGCTGACGGCTGATTGCTGAAAGCTGGCAGCTAAAACAAAGGCAGAACAATGAGCAGGGCACCGCTACTTACGATGATTATGATTGTTAAAGACGAGGCCGACTACCTGACCGGATGTCTCAATAGCGTGGAGACGGTGATTAATGAGCTTGTGATTGTGGATACTGGATCTTCTGATACGACTTGCGGAATAGCGGAACAGTACGGTGCCCAACTCTTTTCCTTCCCGTGGAATGATAGTTTTGCCGATGCCAGAAATGAAGCGCTCAAACATGCCAACGGAAAGTGGATTCTTTTTCTGGATGCAGATGAGCGTTTGACGCCTGAAAGCAGGTCAATTATAAGTAGTCTGCTTCTGGATAACGATGCAATGGCGTTTGATGTTAAAATTCGCAGCAAACTGAAATCATCGTGGCATTGGGGCGAATATCCGCGATTGTTTAGAAACCATCCATTCATCCGGTTTGAAGGGCGTATTCACGAACAAATAATGCCGTCCATTCGGCGCTTGCGCGGAAAAGTGAAGAAAAGTGATGTCATCATCGACCATGTGGGATATGCTGTGGATGATGACCGAATGCAGGCCAAATTGAAACGCAACGAATATCTGCTTCATTTGCAGATTTCAGATCAGCCCAACGATTCGTATTCACATTATTGCCTTGGGAATGTTTATGATCAAATGAATGAAACCGAATTGGCGATTCGCTATTATCAAAATGCGGCAGAATTAGACCAGCAGCAACCAAAGATTTTTTATTTGCTTGGCAATAAGTTTCTGGAAACAGCTCAATATTGGGAAGCAGAAAATAATTACCAACGCGCACACGAATTGGCGCCGGATGTATATGAAGTGCTGTATAATCTCGCGGTGGCACAAATTAAGCAGTCGCGTTATGACGCGGCCATTCAAAATTTCGAAAAAGCATTGAAGCTTCGGCCACAGGATGAACGGATTCAACGGTATATTCAGGTATGTAGCAAAATGATGGCACAACAAAGACTGCAACAACAGGTTCCGGTAATATGAAATATCGACCTTATGACATATCGTTTTGCATGATCGTGAAAAACGGAGCAGAATATTTACAGCGCTGTCTGAACAGTGTCAGGCAAATATCACGTGAAATAATTATTGTTGATACAGGATCGGATGATGATACCGTAAATATTGCCAAGTCAGTCGGCGCGACAGTGGTCCATCAATCATGGAACGACCATTTTGCTGATGCCCGAAATGTCGCTTTGGAATATGCCAACTGTCCGTGGATATTTACACTGGACGCCGATGAGACGCTTGATCCGATCTCCGAACCGGAATTAAAACGCATCGTGCGAGAAAATAAGAGTGACGTTGTATTTTGTGATATTATCAGCGAGAAAAAAACGAGCGGCCAGGAAACAACAATCGTCAATTCGTTGCCACGTTTATTTCGCAACAAAATGGATATTCGCTATGAAGGCAGAGTGCATGAACAGATTATTCCCTCTGCGATTCTTGTTAAAGCGCGTATCGGCTATTCGACGATTCGCATATTACATGAGGGCTACTCAGGCGATACCGCTGTTGAGTACGATAAATTACAACGAAATTTACGGTTGCTGTTGATGGACATTGAAGAACACCCGGAACGCGGATTTACACATTTTCATTTAGGTGAGACCTACAGCTTGCTTGGACAGTTCGAAGATGCGTGCCAGGCGTACATAAATGCGCTGGATAAGAATGATCTTCCGCAATATTTGAAACCCCGGGCACTACAAAATTATGGTAATGTTTTATATAAACTTGGTCGATATAATGAGGCAATAGGGTTTGTCGATCAGGCGCTTGAACAGGATCCATCGTTGTCAATGGCCTATGTGGTGGCAGCCCGTATCCATATGAAATTGAAGCAATATGAATCTGCTGTACAGGCGTTGGAACGTCTGATTGGCATGGCCGAATCCAGGGATAAACAGTTTGTTGTACGGTACGATCTTGTGCCGGACATGCGGTTTGTTCATACAATTCTGGCCCATAATTATCTGTTATTGCAAGCGGACGACAAGGCGCTGCAAAGCTACACCCATGCCGTCGAAATTGGAAGTCCGTATTATGATACATATTCAGGAATGGGGGACGTCCTGTTCAGAAATGGAAGCTATAAATCGGCACTGGAGAGTTATCAGCAGGCGTACAGGTTGGGCGACCGTGATGATGAAATCTATGTTAAACTCATGCAGTGTTATTACGAACTTGGCAATATGGCAAAGGCCATAGAAATGTTACAGCCGCTGGTAATCCGTCAGCAGCCGATTGCCGTGAGCCAACGATATTCTCCGGTTGTAGAATTGGCAAAACAGCGAAAGGAGGGAGTTGTCGTACATTAATGAACCCCGTGCCCGGGGTAATGGGCTCACGAAAGCAAATAGAATAGAAATGAAAAGAGAATAGAAAATGATTTAATTCGTATGGAGGTATGATTATGGCACAGGGTGACGCCACTAGAATACGAACTAACATCGCTGCGTTGAATGCGTTGAATGCATTGCATAAGGTGAGTAATAAACAGCAAATTCACCAATTCCGGCTCTCAACCGGTATGCGCATCAACAGTGCAGCCGATGACCCTGCAGGCTACACAATCGGAAAGAAACTGGAAGCACGTTCGCGCGTACTTGGCGCGTCGCTGAATAACATTGGCGATATGAAAAGCATGTTGGGAATCGCGGAGGGCGGATTACTCAATATTAATGATATTCTGGTGACGATGAAAGAAAAAGCATTGCAAGCCGCCAGCGATACATTGGGTTCTGCAGAACGCTATGCAATTACGCTGCAAATGGAACAAATGAACTCGGAAATTGATGATATCGTGCGTGAGACACGTTGGAATGGTGTACAGCTCATCGACGGAACCTATACCGCCAAGAATTTCCAAACCGGGCCGGATGGTAATGATTTCTTTAGCATCGGAATTTCCACAAACCATGATACAACTGCCAGCGGCTTGAATACGGCATCTGTTGACGTGTCATCAGCAACAACAGCGACCGCAGCATTAGTAACGCTGGATTCAGCCATAGCTGATGTGTCGCATACGCTGGAAAACATCGGGTCATGGGTTAATCGGTTGACAGTAAAAGAATCAACAGTAAGCATTGCCATTTCAAATACAGATGCGGCGTACAGCCGAATTTTTGATGCCGACATGGCCAAGGAACAACTGGAATCTACAAAAATGCAAATATTGCAGCAAACAGCAACGGCCATGTTGTCACAGGCAAATGTATCATCACAGAATATACTTTCATTATTTCAATAAATGAGAGTAACCAATCGCATGAGTTGATTGGTAGCTTATTCCGCTAAACAGCACGTGGTATTATTTTTGACCGGAAGGCGATTCCCGCATGGATCGTGCTTCCGGGCAGGATGATGCAGGGAAGCATCCGATACTGATTAGTACCAGTGACAGAGGTGTTTTTTGACAAGATGTTGAAAAATTTAAATAAAATTGTCGAAACGCTAACAACCAAATGAACGATCGAGCAAGGAGGTGATGCGACCGGGTAGGCATAAAAAACATATCAGTTTCTCGTAACTCAATTTAATTCTTACTAAAACAGGCAGGGATGCCAGAAATTGGTTATCCATGACTGCCATAACGTAAAACACGGAGGTTTTATTATGGCACTAGGTGATTTCACTCGTATCAACACCAACGTTAGTGCATTGAATGCATTGAATGCATTACAAAAAGTTGGTAACAAGATGGGTATCCATCAGGCGAGGTTAGCAACCGGTATGCGTCTTAATTCGGCTGCTGATGATCCGGCGGGTTATGCCATTGGAAAAAAGCTGGAAGCGCGTTCTCGTACATTAAGTGCTTCATTAAACAACATCGGCGATGTTAAAAGTATGCTCGGTATTGCTGAAGGTGGGCTGCTCAACATTAATGATATTCTTGTAACGATGAAAGAAAAAGTATTGCAGGCGGCAAGCGATACATTGGGGTCGGCTGAACGTTACGCAATTACTTTACAGATCGGTCAACTAAATTCAGAAATCGATGACATCGTTCAGGAGACCAAATTCAACGATGTCGCACTGATCGATGGATCGTACACCGGCAAAAGTTTCCAAACTGGCGCAAGTGAAACGGATAATTTCATGGTATCAATATCCAGCGCACACGATAGTGGCGCATCCGGATTAAACACAGCGAGTGTGGACGTGACTTCTGCAGCAAATGCAACTGCCGCTTTATCAACGGTAGGATCAGCAATCGACACGGTTTCGGAATCATTGGAGAATATCGGCTCCTGGGTGAACCGCTTAACGGTGAAAGAAAATACTGTTAGCGTCGCCATCTCAAACACTGAAGCCGCTTATAGTCGAATATTTGATGCTGATATGGCGAAAGAGCAATTGGAGTCGAGCAAGTTGCAAATTTTGCAGCAGACGGCAACCGCGATGTTAGCTCAAGCAAATATGAGTTCGAGTAGTGTACTAGCACTATTTCAGTAAAAATGTCTAACGGGGTGTGTCTTATGATACACCCCGCTACCCTACATCGATAAACTTATTTTAGTCTGAGCTTTCAAACGGAAAATGATTAAAAATTAAATAGCTTTAGACGTGGTAAAGGAGATGGATATGGAACAAGCTGTTGCAACCCAGACAGTACAAAAGCGGGCAATGCCCAAACGGATGGTAAATTCATATGTGAATAACCAGCTCATGGGACTGTCAAAAGAGCAATTATTGCTCACGGTCTACGATATTGCTATTACTGGCTGTCAACAGAAGGATGGAGATAAAGCTATTCGTGCAATTTCAGAATTAATTAGCGCCCTTAATTTTGAACATCAGGATATTGCGATTGGGTTGTTCCGGCTTTATCAATATGCCATTGATAAAGTACGGGAAAAGAATTATGATGAGGTGATCGGTATTCTGCAGGGCTTGCGTGAGTCCTGGGCGACTGCATTTCAGCAGGCTGCCTGAAATATTAAATAATTTCCGGAGAGGGTACCATGGATATATCGAATGTTTCCACCATGCCCAGCATAGAAGTACTTGTGTCGCAGTACATGAGTATCGAACGACAACCAGTCGTCCAGCTCGAAGATGACAAAAAAGAAATCAATATGGTGAAGAATATCTTCACCGATTTGAAATCGAAACTAACTGCGTTGCGATCAGCCGCAGACGATCTAAAAAAAACCGGCACCGATTCACAATTCGCTGCTAAAATGGCAACATCCGCAAATGAGTCAGTATTGACTGCGACCGCCGGGGGGGCTGCAACAAGCGGCAGTCACATGATAAAAGTAAATCAGTTGGCCAAGGCTGATACGCGGGTATCAGGTCAGATAAATCGTAATGACACATCACTCGCATCAACAATAGGCGCTGGTACTAAATCGTTCACTGTTACAATTAACGGGGAAGAAACACAGATTGATCTGGAAATAAATGCCGACGATGATAATGCGACTATCATGTCAAATCTTGCCCAAGCGATCAATGATTCCGGAGCTGAAGTATCAGCATCTGTGGTGAACGATTCATCCACAACTGCAAGACTGTCCCTGCGAAGCGAAAATACGGGATCAGATTATGCCATTTCCATTGCCGACGACTCAGGTACGTTGATTAATTCGCTTGGGCTGGATACATCCGCAAAAGCTACGGATACAGCCGGCGGTTACATTTACGATCCAAGCGAATTGGATGCAAAATTTGAACTTGATGGAATTTCTATTGTCAGTGACAGCAATTCGGTGGATGATGTTTTGCAGGGGGTCACGCTCAATTTAACCAGCGTTCAGGAAGCCGGTGCAGACCCTGTTCAACTGACAATTGAAACAGATTCCGATACTGTGAAGTCAAATCTGGAAACTTTCTTTAAAGCTTATAATGATGTACTTGATTATATCAAATTAAAAACCTCGGTCGATCCTGAGCTTGAAGTTCGAGGTGAACTTGCAGGTGATTTTACATTTATTAATTTACGGATGAATTTACGGACACTGGTTTCCAGCGCCGTCTCCAGTGTAACCACTGGAAATCCGCGGTTAATTTCCGAAGTAGGGATTGAACCAAATAGTTCCGGAAATTTGAGTATCGCCGATTCGGAGAAGTTCTCCGATGCTTTGGATCTGGACAGCAATCGTGTTGCCGATTTGTTTACATCGGAAAATGGTATCGCTAATCAGATTTACAACATACTGACTCCATTTACCAAAACCGGTGGAATAATTGACGATGATAAAAGTGCACTGGATTCGCGCATTCGAAATATTAATAGTCATATATCAAATTTGGAAGCGCGGCTTGCCTGGAAAGAGGAAAACTATCGTAACCAATTTACAAAACTACAAGAGGCATATAGTGCAATCGCAACTCAGCAAAGTATGTTACAATCGTTGAGTTCATATTATTAGACTAAATTCTGCATTTATAATATAGCAAATTTTCAGGATTGTCTGCTTTCCTGAAATGAACAATAAGTAAGGCAGATTAGTTCGTTCTAACCATAATAAGGATGTTAATTAAAATCACAAGGAGGTGATTGTCGTGCAAGTTGGGGAATTAGACCGAACTGTAACGCGCAATGTGGGTGATAATTTATTTTCCAGGATGGTTCAGGTACCTGGCCAACCTACGGATGTAAAGGAAGTTGATAAAAACACTGCGCAATATTTCCTTAAAGAGGAAATCGAAAAAAATAAAACATCGCAACCGAAGGATGAACACACAGCATTAAATGAAAACGAGTTAAACAAGACGATCGAAGAACTAAATAAACATTTTCAGATGTTCAATACACGCTTGTCGTTTTCGTTCAATGATGAGAGTGACATGGCAGTTATTAAAATTCAGGACCGCAATTCAGGCGAAGTTATAAAGCAAGTTCCGCCTCAGGAGATGCTGGACTCGCTTTCGAAAATTTCGAGTATTGTAGGCATACTTATTGATAAAATGATGTGACGGATACTATGGAACCAATTCAAAATTTGTGGCGTATTTTAGCGCACATTGATGGGATTTCAGATGAGCTGGTCCGTCGCACGGATGCGATCAGTAATTTGCTGATGAAGTACGATATGGATGAACCGATGGTGGATGAACTGCTGGAAACCATTAATGATCGGAATCAGTTTGTGGAATCGTTGAACAAGAAGCATCACGAAATGGATGAGATTGTTCAATCGATTCCCGAAACTGCATCCATGACTCCCGAAATAACCATGTTACAGAGTAAAATTTCTGCCAAATTAAACGCAGTTATTGAAGCAGACACTCGTAATCAGCATTTAATTTCCCGGCACCGTGACCTGGTTGCGTTGCAAATAAATTCGCTTTTGACCGGGAAAAAGGTTACTCGGGCTTATAATGTCGTTCCGCATCGCAAAGCGTTATTTGTTGATATGATGAATCGCAAGTAAAAATTGCCTATTAAGACTGCGACATTTTGTGTTTTATCAAGCAGGAACGCAATTGAAATTGTAATTCCGCTCAACAGGGAACGTACATTCCGGGATTATTTATATTCGACAGCAATGTTGGTTGTTGGATTGATGATCAGCAGAATTGTACGGCTTTACTTTATTATAAATATCTTCCTTCCAATTCTCTTCTAATTAGCTTGACTAAGATATGTGTTTCCGAAACCAAACTGACTTTGCAAGTATGCATTCACATGGTTAACGTGCGTCTTACGTGGCTATTCTACACCTGTGAGCATTTACATCGAATTCCGCCATCAAAAAAACTAACCATATTGAGATGAGACACTGCTTCAAATTGATTTTACCACTAACGGGTGTTTCATCTCAGAATGAGAAAGCAATGTAATGGTATAACTGCTTTAATTTCATGTAACTGAATCCAATCTATGTTCTGGTATGGTAATTGGAAGTATTTACCATGAAAACAGAAACAGAGCGAGGAAGTCACATGGACGTTTTGATAAATATCATATTCTGGATGGCAGGAACATTGGTGTTTCTGCTGACGGTCGGACTTATCTTCCATCAGGCCGTAAAATCGTCGAATAAAAAGCAACCCTCTGTCACGCTAAAGGTTGCCCCGGAAAACTCCACTGCAGTTGAACGCATCAGCGATTTGCCGTGGTCCTACGTTTCAGATGCGCTTATGCGGCGGGATGAAAGTGATATACCCACCAGTGATAATGAACGGATGCAGTTACAGGATAGTGACCAATAATTAAATTTTATGCTGAAATTTAAGCAGAAATAAGCCATGAGTTATTGGTAAAATTGGTGCGACTTACAAATAATTGAAGTTAAATTGTAGCAGATTATGACCGACGTAATCATTAATAAATTCTTCTAACATATTTACTTTTGCTTGATTCTGTTTTAAATAGTTTTTATATTTAGCACATTCCAATGAAAAATAGGTGGGGATGTGCGGATGTTTTCAAAATTAAATACATGGCATTCACAACTCAGAAAAGGTACACTCGAGTTATCGCTGTTGGCATTGCTGAACCAACACGAGCAATATGCATACGATCTTATCCATCAGCTTAGCGGACTGGTTGGCCCAACATTTAAAAAGGGTACAATTTATCCGCTATTAAGCCGGCTGCAAAAAGAGAATCTAATTGAATCACGCTGGCAAGAATCTAAGAAAGGACCGCCTCGAAAATATTACTGCCTGACTCAATCCGGCAAACACCTGCTGGATGATATGGTCGGCATTTGGGATGAATTTAAATCGTCGATCGATTCGACGATAGGAAATGGAAAGCAAGTATAAAGCCCGGTCACAGTGACTCGGGCTTTTTTTATAATTTGCAGAGTGATGCCATCGCTTAAAGCGATTGCATCACCAATTTCCTTAATAGATTGACTCCAAGTCAGTTTCTTCGAAAAAATCAGATAAATATTGTGACTTTAAGCTGCCAAATCCTTCCGGCATGCCACCGCCCCATAATAAGCAATTACCACGAACGCAACTAGTGGTACCCAGTAAGAAAGATTAATACTGTTTGTTGAATCGGATATAATTCCCTGAGCTTGTGTCAGCACAGCGCCACCAAAAATCGCCATAATCAATCCCGAACCACCCAACTTTGTATCTTCGCCCAGCCCACGGCACGCCAGGCCGAAAATAGTGGGGAACATCAGGGACATGCAGCCGGAAATGCCGACTAATGCGTATACGCCAATCGGGCCACCTACATAAATTACAGTACCGGTAAGTACGATCCCGATTCCTGCAAGAGCGGTAAGTAAATTGGCAGGTGTAATATATCGCATCAACCATGTACAGATAAATCGTGAACATGTAAATAGAATCAGCGCAGCCATGTAATAGGTGGCAGCCAGATCCTCCGGCGTTTTGCCAGCCGGCAGGACAATACTTTCCAATCGTAATTCCTGCATAACGTAACGGATTGTATATGACCAGACGCCGATTTGTGCGCCGACGTAGAAGAACTGGGCAATAACTCCCCACATGTAGTGACGATTCCGAATCAGACGTTTAAATGTTGGCGCTAAATTAAGCGGTCCGCCGACTTCACCGGCGCGAGGCATGTTTTTGTTGGTAGCAATTAAAATCCAGGTGACGATTAAAATGAGGCCGACGGCAACATAGGTCACGGTAACGGCGTTCAATTCTCCGGCTTGAATCGATTGTAATTGCTGGGTAGTCATCGCTGCACGTTCGCTTGCAGATGCAGTATTCAGCTTGGACAAAATAAACAATTTACTAATTAGCACGCCCAATATTGAGCCGATCGGATTGAAGGATTGCGCCAGGTTCAAACGTCGGGTACCTGTTTCCTCCGGCCCCATGGCGATGATGTAAGGATTGGCTGCAGTCTCAAGTATAGAAAGTCCACCAAACAATATCCAGATTGCCAGCAGAAAATAGTAGTAATTGGCTGTCAGTTTGGCCGGGAAAAACAAAATTGCGCCGATGGAATATAAGCCGAGCCCCAATAGTACGCCGGACTTATATGAGAATTTCTTAATGAAAATGGCGGCAGGAAGCGCTAACAAACCATAACCAGCGCCATAACAAACGACCTGGATAAGCGCTGTTTTGGAATCGGACATACTCATAATCCGCTTAAACGCGGCGAGCAATGTGTCGGTCATATTGTTCGCCAGGCCCCACCATGCGAACAGGCTTGTTAGCAGAATAAATGGCCAGAGAATATTGAGCGGGACAAGCGCAGCATTCGTTGTTGGTTTTACAGACACCTGTTTGGGCATAATAAAATTCCTTTAATTAGTTCACATAGTTTTGTCGAAATCGCAGTGTTCTTCGTACCCATCATCTGCATGTTCAATTTGTGTTTGATCCATTTTGAAAATCCGATCCACCAGTTGCCATTTTTCTTTGGCCGATGAGTTCGGCATTGTCTTTTGATATTTGGATACCGTGGCTTCCCACTCGGATTGACGGGGCAAACGAGCCAGTATTATCATTGCGGAATCATGATCGAAATCGTTTACGGTATCCATGATCATAAATAATGTTGTGCCGGAAATATAAATTTCCATGTCAATAATACCTACCTGTTTCATCCCGGCGGTAATTTCCGGCCACGCGGCGCCAATACTGTGAAGATTTTTATATTCTTCAATAAGTGCAGGATCATCGACAAGTTCAAGTGTTTTGCAATAGCGTTTGTATGTATGTTTCATCATTTCACCTTTGGAATCACGTGCTACGCACTTTGAAAGTGTGTAGCACGGTATACTTTAGCTATTCTAATATGAATAACCAGTTGAAAATAACGATTAGTTGAAATTTAACGAGTTATCACGGTTCGACTCCGGCCACCGTGAAGTGTGTTCCTCAGCCTGAGCGGAGTCGAAGGCGATTATTTCAACTTGTCATTCGTATTTCTAATAACGATTTAATCCGTTGATATTGATTGTCCCAAATCTCGGTATCAGTCGGTTCAAATTTCATTAACGGGAATGATTTTGCAATCAACGCTCGCCCTTCCTGCAGTGATCCGATAACATTTTTGCTGAGTGCCTGAACAAGTACATTTCCAAGTGCTGTTGCTTCCACCGGGCCGGCGAGCACGGTGCAGCCCGTGGCATTAGCGGTGAATTGGTTCAGTATATCATTTTGCGAGCCGCCACCGACAATATGCAAAACCTCGAGACGATTTCCCTGCATTTCTTCAATTTTTTCCAGTACCCAACGATAACGGAATGCCAGACTTTCGAGAATGGTGCGTATGATTTCACCGACCGTTTCCGGCGCTTTTTGTTTGTGTTGAAGACAATATTGCCGGATCTCCTCAACCATATTCGGCGGATTTAAAAAGGATGAGTCATCCGGGTTGATGAATGTTTGAAATGGTGGCGCGGTTTGAGCAAGCTGCAACAGTTCATTGTAATTGTACTTTTTCCCTTCTTGTTCCCACTGCCGGATACATCGTTCCAACAACCACATGCCCATGACGTTACGTAAAAATCGAATTGAATGGTTTACGCCACCTTCATTGGTAAAATTGTATGCCGCTGATGCAGTGGTAATAATCGGCTGATCGGTTTCAATACCAATCAACGACCATGTACCGGAACTCAGATAGGCCCATTTATTTGCCTGAGCAGGAACTGCTGCCACGGCTGCGGCGGTATCATGAGAAGCCGAGGCAATCACGTCGACATTGCCAAGTCCGGTTTCGTTAGCAATGTCCGGTAGTAATTGGCCGCGAATTGTTCCGGGCTCCTGAATCGACGGCATTATATTTATGGGTAGATGAAGCGCCTCAAAAATACTTGCATCCCATTGTCGAGTTGTTGCATTAAGCATTTGGGATGTTGACGCAATTGTGTATTCACCGCCTGCTTTACCAGTTAAAAAATGACTAATCAGATCAGGCATGAACAGCATTCGATCGGCGATTTCCAAAGTTGGATTATTTGACTCAACTAAACTTGCCAGTTGGAGCAGCGTATTTAATTGCATGAACTGGATTCCGGTTGCCCGGTAAATATCAGTCTGGGAAATGCGTTCAAACACTTTTTTCATCATACCATTGGTGCGGGCGTCGCGATAACAAACCGGATTGGCAACAAGAGCGCCATGTTTATCAAGCAGGCCAAAATCCACGCCCCAGGTATCCACAGCAATACCCGCTAGTGATCCGGTTAGTTTTTCGTGTGCCATTCGTAAGCCCTGTACGGCATCTGTGTAAAGTCGTAAAACATCCCAATGATAGGTGGAACCAATTTTAACCTGATGGTTAGGAAATCGGTGAATTTCATCCAACTGAATTGTTTCTCCGATTGTAGCCAGAATAACACGTCCGCTGCCGGCGCCGAAGTCTAAAGCGATAAATTGAGTAGATTGCATGAATTGTTCCTGTGATTTTTTTTGTCCTTATATCTTTGATTTGTGAACGTTATGCCAAGGATATGAAGTAATTGGGACACAAGGAGATAAGGAAAAAATATAAATTTTTCCTTGTCTCATTATTCCAACTTTTTATTTTGTTTTGTCACAAAATGTTATTGTAAAAAAAAGGCTTCTTATCCTATTTCAAACCATACAACGGCCCATAATTCCGGCACGCCCGGTAATCCGCCCCTTCGGGATCGTGCGTTCCGAAAGCGCTCCAGGCGCTGGGTCGATATATCCGTTCCGCAGCAACATTATGCATGTTCACTGGAATGCGTAACATCGAAGCCAGTGTGATCAGCAAATCGCCGATGTGACCGTAACTGATCGCTCCGTGATTTGCGCCCCAATTGGCCATGACAGAATACACATCACTAAAGGCGCCTTGTCCCGTAAGCATTGGGACGAACCAGGTGGTTGGCCATGTCGGGCTGGTGCGGGCATTGAGCGTGTCATGAATATCCGCCGGCAATTCGACCGTATGTCCTTCAGCAATTTGCAGCACAGGTCCCAGCCCTTTGACAAGATTTATACGTGACATTGTCACCGGCATATCGCCTTTGGTCAAAAATTGGGTGGAAAAGCCACCGCCACGGAAATATTCCAATTCTGCCGGGCACCATTTGGTGTTTTCAAGACTACGGGCAACATCCTCGGTGGTTACTTCCCAGTATGGCTTCATTACTGGCTTCCCGTCGCGCAACTGCTGGCCGGTGCCATCCAGCGCAGTCGGACCGGAGTTGATTAAATGAATAATACCATTTTCAGCCATTCCGGTTAACGTTTTTCCCGTGACTGTTTTCACAGCATCGGGACTCCAAAATGTTCGCACATCGGAAAAAATTTGAGCGGTATTGGTAAGTAGATGGCCAAACAGCATAGCCACTGCATTTAAACTGTCATTTTCTGTGGCTACGATATAAGGCTGGCGAATGCCATTCCAGTCAAACGACGAATTCAGAATTGCTTCCAGAAAATCGCCATTCGGCCAGTGATCGGTCCATTGGCGTTGTCCCTGAAAGCCGCCGGCAATGGCGTTATGTCCGAGTGCTTCTTCACCCCATCCAAGATCGTTTAGTCGGGGATTACCGATCATTAAATCGCGAGCGATTAGCGCCATCTTTACGCACATTTCCCATTCAGCATCCTTTTGTGCGCGACTGTGTTGTAGTTGATCGGGATTGGTATCGTCGCCTTCCTTGCAGTACTTTCGTACCCATTTCAACGCGCGGGTGAATTCATCTGGATCGTAAATAGTCTCTTCTACCCGGCGGATAAATTCACTCATGTCGACATATTCATTGCGGATTCCCAGATAAGAGTGAAAAAAGTGATCATCCACAACGGAACCAGCGATGCCCATCGATACGCTTCCCATTGAAAGGTACGATTTCCCTCGCATTTCAGCGACAGCTAATCCCGCTTTGGCAAAAGTAAGCAGTTTCGCCTGCACATCGGCGGGAATGGATGTGTCATCAGCATCCTGAACATCCCGGCCATAAATGCCGAACGTGGGCAAGCCCTTTTGTGAATAGCCAGCCAGCGCTGCGGCCAGATAAACAGCGCCCGGACGTTCAGTGCCATTGAAACCCCATACAGCTTTAGGAATTAATGGATCGGAATCCATAACTTCCGTGCCGTAGCACCAACATGGCGTTACTGTCAACGAAACACCGACACTGCTTCTCCGGAATTTTTCACTGCATTGGGCGGCTTCATTTACCCCACCAATACAAGTATCAGCAATGACGCATTCCACAGGCAAGCCACATCCGTGCATAAGATTCTTCTGTAAAAAACTCGCGGCGGCCCGGGCCATATTCATTGTCTGCTCTTCCAATGACTCACGTACACCCTTTCTGCGTCCATCGATTACCGGACGAATGCCGATTTTGGGCAGCGTTCCCTGCAATCGCTGGATGGGGCCGATATATTTCATTTCTTGAAGTAAAGACATAATACGATCCTTTCAGCTTATGATTGACGAATAATGAATTTGGGCGGAATAACGACATTCTCCAAGTTCCGGTTTCCCCGGATGGCTTGCAATACAAGGTCGAATGCAGTTTTGCCCATAAGTTCGGTATTTTGCTGAACGGAATTAACCTTGAATGGCAAGAAGTCAAACAGCGGATGATCATCAAACGTTGCAAGCTTAATCCGTTGTAAAATATTCAGATTAAATTCCCTGGCATACTGAAACAGTCCTTCTAATAGCGTATATGATGCGGTAAAAATGGCATCGGGATAAATATGCGCAGCGGAGAATAATTGCTTTGTAGCAAGATAGCCCGCTTCGACGGTAAATTCACCGTGAACGATCAGATCGGGTGAATAGGGGAGATGGTAATGTTCCAGTGCCGCCTGAAAGCCACGAAACCGTTCCGAACTGGTGGAAATCGATGGCCGGCCTCCGATAAAAGCGATGTGCCGACACGATTGTGATGCAAATTGCTCGGTCAACTTAAAAGCGCCGGCGTAGTTATCGGTGGTAACGCAGGTTACATGCCGTCCTGTCACGACACGATCAAGATATATTATCGGGATATTGCGTGTGTTGAGCTGTTGATGGATTTTGTTGTCCGAATAAACACTAACGAGAATTAACGCATCGACGGATCGGGACAGAAAAGATTGAATCGCCCGCGATTCCAATTCGGGATCATCGTCCGAGCTGGCGATCACCAGGTTGAATCCCTGATTGCGTGCTTCGATCTCGATTGTTTTTTCAAGCAGGGAAAGAAAGTGGTTGTATACATCACCGACAACCAGGCCGATCGTTTTGGTCTGTTTCAGGCGAAATCCCCGCGCAAATTCGTTCGGTACGAATTGCATTTGTTCAACAATCGATTGAACTTTCTGGATTGTCTCGGTACTGATTTGGTGTTCTTTGGCTTTGCCGTTAATAATAAAGCTGACAGTTGTTTTGGAAACGCCTGCCATCCTGGCGATGTCTTTGATAGAGATTGTGGGTGATTTGGGATTGGGATTCACCATTCATCCTATGGATAAATCGGTTTAGTAAATCGATTTAGTTGAATAATAAGAAATTTTTGTCAGGATGTCAAGTGAAAAATGGTCAGGTGAGTTATTGATTTCTATGCCAGTGAAATAAATGCTACGCACTTCAAAAGTGCGTAGCATTTAAGAGTAGAATCTTAAATTCAAGTTTAAGACATCACAGTTTTGATATCATAACAAATCAAATATTGTTTGAAGCGAAGATATAATAATCCATTCGCAATTACCGGACGTGTCCAAACCGGCCCCTTTATGTCACCAAGAGCATTTGGTAGTTCGGTAATTTTGATGAATTGTTTCGGATCCGGTTTCATCAGGAAAATATTGCCCTTAATATCACAACATAAAATGTTGCCATCCACAAATAAGCTCGTGCCCCATCCCATATCGTTGGTTGACCATTGTTCCAGTCCGTCACTCAGCTTGATACATTTAAACGTTCCCTTGTTTTGAAAGCTATCTCCGGAATAACCATACACGTAGCCATCAATCGCAAAGGCGTCGGAATGGGACGGGGTAAATGTATCATTTTTCCACGCGGAATCCGCGCTGGTTGAACCTACTTTCAACAGCATACAGCCAGTTTTATAGCCCGATGTTATGAAAACATTATCGTCGATAATAAGAGGGGTGGTTGCATTCACATCATATGATGTTTCCCACGGAACATCCCACAATTCGTGGCCATCAGTCGCCTCGAGCGCTGCCAGTCCCTTACCGTGGAACGATAAAATGGCCGGCTTCCCTCCGATTTCCATCGGAATTAACGCCGCGTAACCAGCGATTCCATTACCGCTTTTCCAGGCAACGTCACCTGTTATTTTATCGAACGCAATCGTGCGAATTGAGCCGCCACCCTGAACGATGACATAATTTTGCCAAACGAGTGGCGATGACGAATATCCCCATGTCGGTTCTTTGCCACCAAGCTCCGTAATATTTTTCATCCAGAGTTGAGCGCCGTCGAACAGACTCCAGCATGCCAGAACACCGCTGCGTCCGAAAGTGTAAACACGATCGTCATTAATTGCGGGCGTAGCGCGTGGCCCGGTTCCGTGATTCCGTTTCGCATTCGTCTGATATGATTGGTGCCAGAGTAACGTACCGTCTGTCGGATTCAAACAAAATATGAGGTCATTAGCAGAATCACGCCCACATACGACCAACCGATTACCCTGAACAACGGGAGCCGACCAGGTTGCGCTGGTATTGCCCTGACACAGGTAATTGATCTCCCAGCGTTTTTGCAGGCCGTTCGACCAATTGGTAATAATATCTGTTTCCGTGCTGCGACTGTCACCATTTGGTCCCAGCCAGGATGCGTAGTCGGTTTTGCCTTTTTCCAGCGGAGGCAAATTATCGGACGTGGAAGTAGGAATCGCATCAGTATCGCTGTTGATTCCTTCGGTACCTTTTAAAATGGAAATTGAATTCCACGACAGTGCCAGCATAATAGCCATGCCTATAATAAGAACGCCCAAAATGCTCAGAAGCCACTTCAGCCATTTTTTCATAAATTGTATTCCCTGTAATTTGATATATACTTACAATGGGCATAATGTGAACATTTTGGAGTACAGCGACTGCGTCGCTGTTTGAAGTGACGCAGTCACTTCACTCCATAACTGCATAAAATGAAATGTTCAATTCGTGACCGTTTTAAGTATATATTGATTTTGATCGAAACAATGATTAAGCTTGATAGTCATAAAGTCAAAGTCAAACAGGAAGCATTAAATTATGGTTCGAAGCCATCACCTATGCCACACGTAATTCTTTATGGTGAATATTTCCGGATCAATCTATTTCAACAAAATCATTTTCCGAGTTGCGTCAAACTGTCCATCGACATTTAAGTGGTAAAAATAAATACCTGATCCAACAGTCAAACCTGAATCGCTGCGGCCATCCCAATCAATTGTATATGAACCGGCAGCTTGTTGGGCGAGCCGGAACGTGCGTACAGCTTGTCCCTGAATATTATAAATTGTGAGCGTTCCCTGACCGGCATCGCCCATAGTATATTGGAATTGGGTATTCATGTTAAACGGATTCGGGTAATTTTGTGACAGGTTCCACGTCTCCGGGCGGACATTACCAGCATCTGCAGATACAGCACTTGTTGATAATTGATGGTAAATTTCCACATCATCAATAAAAATTCCAAAACCGGTGACTGATTCATCAGAAACAAACCGGAACCGAACCCACACTCTGGAAACTCCATCCGCTAATAATGCTGTCAGATCATAGGAAAACTGTGTCCAGGCAGGTTTGATACCTGTGAGTGAATCGAGTTTTGTCCAGCCATTTTCATCCCCGCGAGCCTCAATATAGCAGAAATCGTGATCTTTCTGAATATTAAACCGACTCCAGAACTTGAGCGTCACTTCATCGGCCTGAGATAGATCGAAGCCTTGTTTGAATGTCATTATGGCGTTCATGTTATTTTCATACGGAGTTATGCCATCATTTACGTGGGCTGATGTGCTATCGGTGTGGGCAGCAGTCGCAGTGGTTCGGCCCCAGCCGCCTTCTAATCCCCAATAGCCGGTGTCCGTCTCAAATCCATCCACAAGATTGGTGACCTGAGTTTTTGAGTGAGTGAGATTATTGAAATTATTGTAATCACCAGGATTGACTTTGGCGAGTGATACATCGACATCCAGCTCACCGGTTTGCAGTGCGAAAAATGATTTGAACGCTACATCCTGACTTTCATTGGGCTTGATCGAGGCAATTCGTACAGTGTCTGATTGCAGTAGCACATTCCCGTCATGAATATTGCAGAGAACATCTACATCTGTCTCTTCATAATGGCCGTAGTTTTTAATTTTGGCGTTGAGTGAACTTAGTGAAAATAACGGTACACTTTGTCCCGGCAGCCATACGCTGGAAATACCAAGATCGTGTTCCGGACGTGCCAGGTCAACATTGACAGGTATCGTAACGGTAGGGTTGCTGATATCATTGGATGAGAAGATTATGTCACCAAAGTAATTACCCGGAACAATTTTGCGGGTATTGATGACAACATTCACAATCGTGGAATCAAAAGGCGGTATCAAGCCGCCACCATTTTCAAGCGTAATCCATTCTGCCTGCGATGGGTCACTCAGACTTCTTTTTATCATGGTGTTATCCTGATCGCCATGATCTTCAAAAATAATATTATCAGCATCGGATACCAAGATATCATCGATAAACAAGCCAGTTACGGATGAATCATCGAGAGTGCAAAATCCCAAATCCGAAGCAAAGCCAAACCGGAGCACAACATTGTTTGTCTTGTAGTCGGATAAATCAAATTCAACCGGAATCCAGCCGCCGCTTTGACCAGCCCAGCCAGCAATTCCTGTTCCCATATTCCAGCCTTCATCTGGATCACCGAACGACCATAAATCCTGACAATCATACGGAGGATTTACCGGGGAAATTACACTAAAATTCTGGCCACCATCGGTTGAAATCCAGACGTTACAACCATCCCAGCCATCATATGGACGCAATGCACTAGCCGGATCTTCAATCGACCAAAATCCCATCCATGTCAGCGATGGTGTGGTTGTTCCGGTCAAGTCCATAATCGGCGTTTCCAGATATTCCAGCCAATGATCCAGATAACCACCAATTTCAGGATCACTGCACCACCATGACAGGCCGTCATAGGCATTGAACTCGTCGGTGTGAAAACGGGTGGTACTACCACGATCCGCTGATGAATACTCAAGTTTTGCTGAACTGGTATTCACCAGTGTGAGTGGATGACTAAGCGAATCGCCATAAGTTAAATCAAATCGAAGTGGTTCGGTAGAAACGGACAACGCAGGGCCTTCCGTCATTTCATCCCAAATAAACGGCATGTATTGACCCATACCGCTATCACCCCATTTAATCCGAAAATATCCATTTTCTCCCCAAAGTCTGCCCCAGCTATTTTTACAAATCCAGCATTCCTGGACATCATCCCAGCCGACAATCAAGATTGCATGACCGGCATCAACATCCCCCCATACATGTTCGTAAACACCGCCGGTATAGAACATGAAATCTTCGTAAACCGTATAGGCGGCCGAAACCGGGTGACGGATCACTGCGCGTTTGATAATATCAACGTTGGCCTCGTCCAACGTGATATATCCCCAGCCGGGAATGGTAATCGTGTGATCTTGCCAGTTATCACAGGCTTCAGAGCACGGAACAGCATCATTAGCACGATAGAAGAAGCACGATTCAAACGGCACGCCATTATCCCGAATGAAACCAAGAATATCGCCGGGATTAGCACCGTTGCAACTGCCAACATTGCCGCATGAAAGAATAAACTGTTCTGACAAGTTGGGCATGGAATCAAGATTATTGTAGTGAATTTTCCACCACGCCTCGGTTTGCCCAACCTCAGAGAAAAATACACAACTTCCGCATTGTCCCTGATCCCTGACCGGAGTGACCCAGTTGCCGTTATTGTCCCGCCAATCAAAGTGGGACGGCAAATTTTCAACTGCTGGTAGCTCGATTTTTCGTTGGGCTGCATCTATCGGAGGTTCCAGGAACGCACCAAAGTGCAATTTACGTTGTTCCGGTGATAGTTTGGAAAGAAATGTTTCGCCAGCCTGCCATGTTGCGCCTTTATTTATAATTGCTTGTTGCACCTGAGTTAGCGATTCAGCGCCAGTTGCAAATGTGGCGACGTTAATAAAAAATAGTAGAGCAATGAGCATAAAAACGGATGACATTCGAGTTACATTTTTCACAGATAATATTCTCCAATTTAAAGTTAAAAAATAGTGGAAATTTGAATCGACGACCGAAACAAATACCATTACTGATAAAGAAACGGGCTGATTGTATAATGATAAGGTTTCTTGATTCTACAACCCGTGTTCTAATAATATAACGAAATAAAGTTCCGATACAAGAAATAATTTAATAGATAGGAAGTTTTAAACCGGTCACTCAATGATGGACTTCCTTTTTAATTCCAAATATAGGTAGGTATTCACAACTGACGATACCGGGAAAATAATCCAATAACTTACCGCAATGGCAATACAAAAGGGTAGGGAAGACTGGTATAGCTGAGTAAGCACAAATGCTATTATATAAACCATTAAAATTGAAATGGTAGGAATTAATATTAACGTGCGAGCATCTAATTTTTACGGCATACTATCAGCAATTTCGAAACAACGCTTTATTGCTGCATTGACGGATAGTTTCTTAAATACGTGTACATTGGACACCATTGCCCATTTTGTCCGTAGTTCAAAGTCTTTTAAATATCCGTAAATAAGAATAAACGCCCATGAAAACGCAATGCTCTCAAAATATATTTTTATAGCTATATGTGGAGAGAACAGACGAAAAGTGTTTACGAGCGCTTGTTTCGCATTGATTCGGTGCTGATTTTCTAACTGTTCAATTATGACTGAATGCATAATATCGCAAACTAGCGGAATGATTAGTAAAGGTTAAACGGGCAGGAGTGCTGAGAAGTGTTTGACATGGAAGACAAAAGAACGTTTCCAAATAGAAAACACCATGGATAATAGTCCTATATTTGGCACAAATGTTAAAAGTCATAATTTATTGGGATTAGAATTGCCTATATTTTAAAGTTAAAGATTCGTTGGTTTAGTAGAGAATATTTTTTTTGCGGCTAAAATAATCAGCGGATTAAGCGCAATTGTTGTCGTGTTCGCTACTTACAAATTAGATTTTAAAATTTGCATATTTTATCCGGATTTCAATGTCCTCCTTTAAGTCCGGTGGACTAAACGTTGGACTAAAGCGTATTACCGCGCTGTTTTTTGTGTTGACTCCGGTTGGTTGTTTACGGTATTCATCTGACAGGCGGCACCCCTGCGCTCGTAGGGCAATTCATAACGACATCTTTAGCACTCACCAGACTTTTGCGTACAAGCTTGTTTGCGAACGCTCCGACCGTATAAGTTGTAAGAAAGTCAACACCAGCCGGTGTCTATTTTCCTTAATAAAATTATATAACAATAAAAGAATAGGTCATCATCGCATCACCTGATGCTGGGCTGGCGTCGCACCAAACATTTTGAATAAATTTAATTTTTGCCCGCCGCACAATTTTTCTGGATTTCATCGTCCGCCCTGCATTCCGCTGAATTACCTTGTTGAATTAAGCCGTTGTCGCGGCAGGATTGTCGACTTTCCATTTGATTTAGCCACACCTCCTTGGTAGATTATAATTGTCATGTTTTACTAACCTTAACCAAAGAGGTGTGTAATGACACTCCGGATTATCTCACCCGCATGCTGCAAGACTTACAGATTCGCGGGATGGCATCATCCACACAGGAAAGCTATATGTTTGCCGTGCGGAAGATCGCCAAACACTTTAACAAACTCCCCACTTGCGAGATGCTATCGCATTGCACTGGAAAAATCATTCTCAAAATCCACCTCATATCAACAACAAGTGACTAAAATCGATAAACACTAAAAACGCTCACCGCGCGAAAATGTAACTGATAAATCGTCAATATGTTAAGACAATTTGTTAAAATAACTTGATTTTGCCATGCTAATCTTTTCTTAATGATTGTCGATGCTGGATTCAGACACGGTCGAAGAACTCTTGAAAAAAAATAAGAGCGCTGTGCGTGCAGGATATCACAGGCTTGCAAGCAACAGCTCAACATCCAATGCGATCGATGTACAGATTTTCATATCCCTATGAAAATCGCCTTTTCGGGCAGGAAAAAGTCCTGTGAGTAAAGGTCAGGTATCTACTTTTATTTATACCTGTTATAGCTTAGAGTGTAACCCAGCTAAACCGATGCAATCGCTCTTAGCGCGATGGCATCGGTAATATCCGCATGTTACAAACTAACCCGTAAGGAGTATATACCATACCTGATGTCTTTAATCCAATTCAATAACAATTTCAACAGCGTGTGTTTTCGTAAACATGTGTTGCCTGCCCCCATTATTTTTTCATTTCATGGAATTGTTTTGTGGCGTGAGAGAATTGGCTGGCAGTAAATTGCGTTGCACTAATTATATGTTTTTCTCCCCCAAAACTTTCTATTCATTCACAACCTTTTAACATGGAATTGAGGAGAAAAGAAATGGCAAAATCGCTTGAACGACCTCACGGAGAGGAAATTGGTGTCATAACTGTTTCCGGTAGAGACAAAAATGGCAGCCCGGACACAGGAAATTTGGAATTGAAACGCCAGGAAGCAAAGCGGCAGGCGCAACGTAAGGCCAAGGCGCGAACGCTGGCGCGTCAACAGGCCATTGCCGAACGGTTGTCCACAGCAGTGGAAGAGATGACGTCGTCGCTGGATGAAGCATCGAGCGCATCAGAAGAGTTGGGGCAAGGTGTACAACAAATAGCCGCCGCCGCCGATCAGGCATCTTCGGCAGCGGAAGAGTCACGCGCGGCAATTACAGAAATTCAGGCAGGTTCGCAGCAAGCAGACAAACGCGCGAAGGAATCGCTGGAAAAAGGTGAAAACCTGAAAAAGCTGGTCGCCACAACCAGCGTGGATATCGATACATTAATCAAAGGCGTGCAGGATAGCGCCGACGCGAATACGGAATCGACAAAACTAATCAAGGAATTAGAGCAAAACTCCGAACAGATCGGTGAAATTGTCGGGGCAGTTGTTCGTATTGCCGATCAGACCAATTTGCTGGCGCTAAATGCAGCCATTGAAGCGGCGCGCGCTGGCGAACATGGCCGCGGCTTTGCCGTCGTCGCCGATGAAGTGCGCAACCTGGCAGAAATATCCGAAACCAGCGCCCGGGGCATTCGCAATGTCGTGGATGAAATCCAGTCCCAGGTGCAGTTGGTGGTGGATGATATTGACAAGTCATCAAAAGAAGCATTATCCGAAGTCGAAAAAGCAAAAACCATTACATCGGATTTGCTGAATATTGAAAACAATATTAAAGAGATTGTCGCCGGATCGGAAGAAATCGCCGGATATGCAACCGAAGCGCTGGAAGGCGCTGATGAATATTTAAGAGGCGCTGAAGATGTGGCCAGCAACGCTGAAGAGCAATCCAGCGCGGCGGAAGAAGCAAACAAGGCCATTCAGGAACAAAATAAAGCGTTTACTGAAATGCAGGACGCCTCCGAAGAACTGGCGCAATTGACTGATTCGTTGAAAAATGCAACGGATAGTAAAAAATCAGCCGAAGATGTTGCTGCTGCCGCTGAGGAACTATCTGCATCTGTGGAAGAAGCGTCTGCCTCCGCGGGGCAAATTTTAACGGCGATTGAACAGATTTCCAAAGGCGCGGCAAATCAATCCAATGCAGCCGAAGCAAATCAGGCGCTGGGCGAACGGTTGGAAACTGGCGCTAACAAAATGGCGGAACGGGCAAAAGCATCCGGTGAAAAAATTAAAATGGTTAAAGAGCTGGTTGCAAGTAATAAAGTCAATGTGGATAATCTTATTGCCAACATTGCAAAAGCGGCAGAAGCATCCAAAATATCAGTTAATAATGTCAGAATTCTGGACGATCGCACAAATAATATAAATAAAATTGTGGATAAAATTGTCAATGTTGCATTGCAAACCAATATGCTGGCAGTTAACGGTTCAATTGAAGCAGCGCGCGCTGGTGAATTTGGCCGGGGATTTTCAGTGGTTGCTGGCGATATTCGCACATTGGCAAACGATTCATCTGAAAATGCGGAAAAAATTCAGGACATGGTGCGCACCATGCAATCACAAATTGTCCTGGTTGCCAATAATTTGGAGAATGCGGCGAAAATCGCAGCCCAGGAAGTGGAAAATGCCAGGAAAACCACAGATAACCTGGATGTCATCGACACGGATATGAGTATTGTACAGAACGGTATCGATGAAATTATTACTGGCACCACGCAATCGCTGGTAGCGCTGGAACAAGCTGGCAAAGCTGTTATTCAAATCGCCAGCGCCGCCGAAGAAGCAGCGAAAGTGGTCGCCGAAGCCAGCAAAGCAGCAGAACAAGGTTCCAAAGGCATGCAGTTTATTTCCGAAGCAATTAATGAAATTTCAAGTCAGGCTGATGAAATGCAAAACATAGGAGGTTAAACCATGCCAGAAGTTGATGCTGCAAAAAAGATGGTAACCAGCGCCGGTTCCAGTTCCAATGAAGGGCAGATGGTTGTGTTTCGTTTGCTTGAAGAAGAATTTGGAGTGGACATTAACAATGTGAAAGAAATTGTCCGTTTGCCGGATATTACGCCGATTCCGCGCAGTCCCAATTACGTTTCGGGAATCTGCAATCTGCGAGGCAATGTTCTGCCAGTAATTGATACCCGGATTCGGTTTGGCATGGATATGAAAGACGTTTCCGACCAGACGCGATTGCTTGTCGTGGAAAAAAACGGTATTAATACCGGACTGGTTGTCGACCAAATGCGTGAAGTGATGCGGGCGGATGATTCGCTGATTGATCCGCCTCCGGCAGTATGCCGTGGCGTCGACCGCGAATTTCTGAGCGGAGTCGTGAAGATCGATGACGGAAAACGTTTAATCCTGATGCTGAATCTGGATGAAGTGATTAATATCGATGTGGCGACGCTGAAGCAGAGTGACATTGCCTCATCTGACGTAGCTGATAACAAACAGGCGACCGATGACAATTCTGAAGAAGAACACCTTGTCTCTTTTCGCGTCGGGAACGATGAATATGCCTTTGATATTGCCAGGGTGCGTGAAATTCTTAAAGTCCGGGATGTGACAGCGGTGCCCAATGTGCCGGACTATGTGAAAGGACTGTTCACGATCCGTAATCACCTGTTGCCGATTGTTGATTTGCGGGGGTTGCTTGGCCTGCCAAGTTTAATTTCCGAACGGAACTCCATGATCGTCCTGGCGATTGAAGAAGACCAGCAGTGGGTAGAAAATTTACTGCATGTTCTTGAATCCAAATCCCATTTTACCGGGATTACCAATTCTCACGAGACAGTATTTGGGAAGTGGCTGGAAACCTACAATACATCCAGCGTGGAAGTGGAAAATGTTGTTAAACGTCTCAAGCATGACCGTGCAGAATTATACAGCATGGCCATCCACGCTATGGAATTGCGCGCCAAAACGAATGATGCGGCTGTCGCTTATTACAATGAAAAAGTAGAACCATTGCTGAATGTTGTACGCGACACTTATAAAGAATTAAAAACAGCGATGGAACAGCACATTCAGGATGATCAGCGCACGCTGGTTGTGGAATCCAATACAATGACAATCGGTTATCTGGTCGACAGTGTGGATGAAGTGATTCGGATTCCGCACTCGGTAATTGATAACACACCGGCCATGGCTGCTTCAGACAGGAAAGAACTGAAAGCTGTCGCCAAGCTGAATGATGGCAAACGGTTAATCATGATTATGGATGAAGCGGCGCTGGTATCCAGTGAAACTGAAAAACGGCTCGATGAGATAGTCGAAAATCAGGGAATGGATTTATTAGAAGATGGCGCTGAAAAATCACTGGCAGAACAGAGCCTGGATGAAGAACAACTCGTAACCTTTTCTATCAATAATGAGGAATATGGCATCCGTATTATGCAGATACAGGAAATCAATCGGATTAAGGATATAACCCATGTTCCCCGCGCTCCGTTCTTTATCGATGGCATGACAAATTTGCGTGGTGAAGTGATCCCTGTTGTCAATATCCGCAAACTGTTTGATTTGGAAAACAAGGAAATTGATGACAAAGCGCGCATTATCATTGTGGATATTGCCGGTCACAAAACAGGCCTGCGTGTCGATCAGGTTAATGAAGTGCTTCGTTTGGCCAAGCAGCAAATCGAAGACACATCTTCGTTGGTCAATTCGAATACATCCAGCAACCTGATTCAGGGCGTCTGCAAAATCGATGATGGCAAACGATTAGTATTACTGCTGGATATGGAACATATCCTATCCAAAAAAGAGCTAAATGCGTTAACCAAAGTTAGCAATGATGATACTAAATCTACCGATGCAACAAATGTAAAACCGAAAGAATCCAAATCGGCTTATGCAGATATTGATCGTAATTCAACAAGTAAAACCATGACCGTTGGAAAGAAGAAGCTCGCTCCTCAAAAAGCGAAAGCCGGGCCAAAATAAATTCATTGGATTATACAGAAACATCACATCCGGGTGAAACTTTCCGGATGGTGTCTGGCCTTGATATAAATCTCTCCATATACTTACTGGCGATACCATCGCTTGATTTAATGGCGTCGCTAGTATGACTTGCCGATCGGTTAAGCGATGGTGGGGATAATTTCGGCTCAGTTTTGAAATCAACAATCCAATAGTTATCATGACAATAGTTTCATTGGTGAATATAGATATAATAAATGAATTGGAAACACACGAAGATGTCTGTGAAAAAAATTAGCGTTCTTATATGTGATGATTCAGCGCTGATGCGAAAAAATCTCAGAGCAATTATTGAGTCATCGCCGGACCTGGAAGTGATCGGAATTGCCCGCGATGGTGAAGAAGCGGTTGTTAAAGCGCGCGAATTAAACCCCGATGTCATCACTATGGATATCAATATGCCTCGCCTGGATGGCATTACCGCGCTGCAAATAATTGTTGATGAGCAGATCGCACCGGTTCTCATGGTGTCTTCGCTTACTCAGGAAGGCGCAACCGTAACGTTCGAGGCGATGGCGTTAGGTGCGTTTGATTATGTCGCAAAACCGGATGGTACTGTGTCTGTTCATATGCAGGCACTGGCGCATGAAATTGTCGAAAAAATTAAAGCGGCCGCTCGTCCGGGCACGATGCGCAGGCTATCGCGCAAATCATCCACATCGGAAAATTTGAAAAAAGCGCTGAAAACGGAACGAGTTGTGCGGGAAAGCAAACCCCGCAACACAACAGGATTCAAAGCAGTGGCGATTGGCATTTCCACCGGCGGTCCAAAAACAATTTTTGATGTGTTGCCATTTTTGCCCGGGGATTTGAATGCTGCAGTTTTTCTGGTTCAGCATATGCCGGCGAACTTTTTAAGTTCATTTGCCGAGCGAATCGATTCAAAATGCCAAATGAAATGTGTTGAAGCGGAAGCTGGCAAAACCGTTGAACCAGGCTATATTTATTTGGGCCGTGGCGGTTATCATTTAACGCTTTACCAAAAGCTGACAAAGCAAATTAGCATCCGAAATACAACAAAACCGGATCACTTGTTCATGCCATCGGTCGACGTGATGATGAGCTCCGTATTTGATGTGTTTGGCAGAGACACCATCGGCGTGTTAATGACCGGAATGGGCGATGATGGCGCCGATAGCATGGTGAAGATAAATCAGGGCGGCGGGATAACAATTGCTGAAAGTGAAGAGACCGCAATTGTGTTTGGTATGCCCAAAGAGGCAATCGATCGAGGCGGTGCGCGGATTGTGAGACCAAGTTGGGAAATCGCGGATGAGATCATCAAAGCTGTGCGATAACGAAATTTTTTTTTCATATATTTAACATGTGCTATCAATGAAATAAGTCTCATATGTAATAATTCTTCCTGAAAGTTAATTTTAGTTTTTTACCGATTCTGGTAAAGTCAATTTTAACAAATTAAATCAGCATTAGATTATCAAACAGGATATATGAATGTCAGATCAATCGCTGAATGAAAACGATGTGAAATTGCTCGTCAATATGGTAATTCACGATCTGGAAAAACCGCTCAAAGTAATTGCGCGGGTGTTGGAACGGATTCAGAATGAAACGTTTGATATTCACAATCCTCAACATGCAAAAATTGTCAGTTCATCATTATGCTCTGTAAAACGGTCGGAAAGCATGCTAAATGATCTGAACGACGTTCTGTTGATGCGCAGCCTGCCTGTTCATAAAAAGCCGTTTGATTTGAACGAGCTAATTGAGAATATCGGCAATCAATTCCAGATAATCTGTAAAGAAGAACATATCCGGTTTTTTTATCATAGCGCCGAAACTTATACGCTGAATTCAGATCCGGAATTGATTCAACGGATTATCGAAAATTATCTTCAAAATGCATTAAACCATACCGTTGCTGGCGGTGAAATTAGACTGGAACTCAGCGCCAATGATGCTGGCGATTTACTGATTCAGGTCAAAAATCACGGCGGCGCCATCCCGGCACAATATCTGGATCAAATATTTCAACCTGGTATTCAACTAAATTTGCGCTCGCAGCGGAAATTCAAGGGACATGGTCTGGGTCTTGCATTCTGCCGGCTTGCCGCCGGTGCATTGGGCGCAACCGTAGCAGCCGAAAATTTACAGGGTAATTCAGGTGTTTCATTTTCCCTTAAACTAAACAGCAGCGATATTATCAATAATATTCCGAGTGATAATGAATTTGTTACTCTATATCATATGAACGCGAATAAAAGGAGTGCACACTCATGAGCACGATGAAAGAACCTGAAGCCTATCTGGCAAGTGGATCAAATGAATTGAAAATTCTGGAATACATGATTGGCGATTTACATTTAGGCATTAATATTTTAAAAGTAAGCCGTGTGCTCGTTCATCCGGAAAAATTGGCGCGGCCCGGTTCAGGAATTCATTCGTCTGTGGTTGGTATGTTTGAAGATCATGGGAATTTGGTTCCCATGGTGGATTTGGCGGAATTTCTTGGTTTAAAGAAATCCGAACAAAATGGCCGGGTGATTATAACTGAATTTTATAATGAAATAAACGGTTTCCTTGTCGATTCGGTCGACCGCGTGCACACCATTTCCTGGAAACAGGTAAAAGGATCCGATGAAGTGATGAGTAACATTGACAATCCATTTGTTCTTGCGGTTGCCAAGCCAAGCGCAGATAAAAATATTCTGCTGCTCGATTATGAAAAAATTGTGCTGGAACTGGCGCCATCAATTGCCAGGCGCGAAAAACTATCTATGGAAAAAACCGAATGGAAAGGTAAAGACCAGCTCATCCTGATCGCGGAAGACTCTGCTCCGGTGCGTGATATGCTCGAGGTGGAACTGGGAGAATTAAATTTCCGGGTGATTACGACGCGGGACGGGGAAGAAGCGGTTAATGTTTTCAAAGAAAATTCGGATATCGCCCTGGTGATTGCCGATGTGGAAATGCCCAAAAAAGACGGATTGGCAGTGTTGGGTGAAATTCGGCAACATACAGAACGGCAGAACACACCTGTGCTAATCTATTCATCCATTGGGGATATCGGGATGAAAGAGCGGGCTAAAGTGATGGAAGCAAATGCACACATTACCAAACTGGAATTGCAAACACTTCTGGCAAATGTAAAGGATGTGTTGAAATAGACATTTTTGCATAATTTTAGTGAATAACAAAATCATAGCTCTAAGAATAAATCGTCATCCGGAGGTAATATGGATCATCTGTTAAAGGCGCTGGATAGTCAAAATGAAGCCGAGCGCATCTATGCAGTTCAGGATATTGGTGAGTTAAATGACGCTCAATATACGATCCCGCTCATCAACCGCTTGAAACTGGAACATTCATCGCCTGTGCGAGAATCGATCGTATTTTGCCTGAAAAATGTCGACTGCAAGGAAATATATGACGATCTGTTTCAATTGTTTCGCTCAACCGACGCCTACTTGCGTAATGCGGCGGTAATGGTGTTCGGTTCCGATGGTGAACAAGCCGTTGCTTTTCTGGAATCCCGCCTGGATGATGCTGATAAAGAAGTGCGCAAACTTATTCTGGACGCCCTGTACGAAACAAAATCGGACCATGCCAAACAGGCAATTCGTGTTGGATTGAACGATCCTGCGGAAAATGTTGTAATAACGGCAGTAGAATACCTGGGTTTATTGAATGATAGTGACAGCGCTGAAAAGATGTTAAAAATGCTGCAGCGCGATTCGACTGTTCCAATGTTAAAAACCGCAATTTTGAGTGCTATTTTAGAGATGAATCAATCCGATGACATGTCCCGTGCGCTATTGTTATTTATGACAGATAGTAATATACAAGGCGTTGACACACTTTATTTTCCAGAAATTGTTCAACTTATGGCAAAGACAAAAGACAAACAGGCCATTTGCGATGTCCTGTATACTCTGGACGATATCAGTGTCTATGCTGAAGATATCATCCGTGCTGTTAATATTGCCAAACAACGATTCGAAACATTTCTTGATGATAATCAAATTATTGATATACTAATGAGTGTAATTCAAAACAGTAATATTCAAAATTCAATCCGGTCAAATGCAATTGAACTTCTCTTAGAGTCATCAGTGGTGACGTCGGAGCAGTTCTACCAATTAGGCTTGAAAATTAAAAATGATGAAGATATGATATTTGAAACCATTCGGTTTCTCGAGTTGTCCGGCGATGCTGCAGGCATTAAAGAAATCACTGATATCATGAATACCACAAAGGATCCGGAATTACGCGTGCTATGCGAGGAAATTGTTAATCAATAACCGCAGGGTTTAACAAGAACTGCACAGGAGCTATTTTGGCGACAACGCTGACAATCGATCAATTTGATACTATTACGAATTTTATCTATCGTAAAACCGGCATCCGGTTTGAGTCAAAAAAAATGTACTTTATCTCCAAACGGCTTAATATGCGTATGCAGAATCTGGGTATGGATAATACGCTCGACTATATACACCTGCTGCTGTATAATGATCGCTTCGATACAGAATTTCATAATTTAATTGATTTGCTGACAATTAACGAAACATATTTCTTTCGTGATTTTAATCAATTACAAACGTTTGCCGAGCAATGTCTGGACGAAGTATGCAAACGTAAGGCAGCGGCAGGCGATTATAAACTGCGGTTATGGTCGGCTGCCTGTTCGTCGGGTGAGGAGCCATATACCCTGGCGATTATACTGCAAGAAATGCTGGATAATTACCGTCATTGGGAAATTGAAATTATTGCGAGTGATATTGATCGCAAAATTTTAAACAAAGCCCGTAAAGCCGAATACAATGATCGCAGCGTGCGCGAAGTGCCGCCGGGGTATTTTAAAAAGTACTTTGAGAATATTACAGTGGATGGCAAATCATGTTATCGCTTGCGAAATACCATTACACGCATGGTTAAGTTTGAACAGGTCAACCTGTCCTCACGCGATGCCATTCGTGATCACCTGAATTTCGATTTTATCTTCTGCCGAAATTTGCTCATTTATTTCGATGATGTGTCCCGGAAAAATTTGGTCGATCAATTTTACATTGCGCTGAATCCCGGGGGGTACGTGTTTTTGGGATCGAGTGAATCGGTCAGCCGGATTTCGACAGTATTCAAAGTAAAAAGAATGAATAATTATTTGGTATATTATAAATAAAAAAAATACACAAATAATATAAAATTAAAATTTCATGACTTGAGGTAGATTATGAAAAATGTGTTAGTCGTCGATGATTCATCGATGGTGCGAAATTTTCATATGAATATTTTGAAGAAGGCCGGCTTCAAAGTTGAAGGCGCCGAAGACGGCGTTGATGCGCTGGAAAAATCCCTGCAATCACACTACGATCTGATCATCTGTGATATCAACATGCCGACAATGGATGGTATAACCTTTATCGAACGCTACCGGATGCAGACGGAAGATGATACGCCAATAATTATTCTCACGACGCAGGAAGAAGAGATAAACCGGCAAAAGGGATATGAATCGGGCGCCAGCCTGTTTCTGGCAAAGCCCGTGAAACCCGAAAGTTTGCTGCTTCACATCAAACTGTTAATGGGAGAATAACATGGTTGTGCGTAAACGGGGTGACCAGGCAACAATTATTCTAAATTCCGATTGCACAATCGTCGATGCTGAATCCGATGCTGATACGTTGCGTTCTCTGTCTGGTAATTTCAAAAAATATACTGTCGACGCCGGTGACGTGGCTGAAATAGACACGGCCTATTTACAGATATTATTATCGCTTAAAGCAACGGCTGAACATAATAATGTCACACTGGATTTTGTAAAAATGTCTGATGCATTTCGGGAAACGCTGGCTGTTTATGGAATAAATTTGTCAGCATGAAATATGGCTGCTGAGCTTGCCAGATTCCGGCATTTTACGATTTATTTCTGTATTTCAAAGTTACCGGATTTCTTTAAAACTACTATCAATATGTGGAGTATCATTATGTCAAAAACAATCCTGGTTGTCGACGATGCAAGTTCAATGCGTGGCTTAATCGGAATGACATTAAAAAGCGCAGGATATAATGTCGTTGAAGCGTGTGACGGCAGAGATGCAATCTGCAAAATCGAGCTGCAACCGGTGAATATGATGATTTCTGATTTGAATATGCCAAATATGAATGGAATCGAATTAGTGAAAACGCTTAAAACAAGCGCTAAATATAAGTTTCTTCCTATTGTCATGCTTACAACTGAAAGTGAAGAATCCAAAAAACAGGAAGGCCAGCAGGCTGGCGCCAAGGCATGGATTGTAAAACCGTTTAAGCCGGAAACTGTACTTAAGGTTGTAAAAAAGATAATCGGATAATCGATATGAACGATTTGATTTCAAAGCAAATAATAATGAATGATGAGCACCGGTTTGAAAGCGAACTATCTGCTTTGAGAACATCTATAGATAAGCTTTCACTTTGTAAACAGGAGCCTCCTGATCGGCACTTCAGGGATATTATTCTTGAAAGTTTCAGCATTATCAATCAAATAACACGTCAATATCCATTGCATGAACTTAACGATTTTATAACTATCATCAACGATATCGCAGATGACATTTATCACAATCGGATCGAATTAATACCTGAACTTATAAACACAATTGTCAGCGGGTTGGACCATATTCATTTCACATTAGAAGCGCGAATTGTAAAAGGACTATGACAAAGTTACGTGCTAAAACAGGTGCATAGAATGGATGATTTTAATAAAAAATTGCTCGCCACTTATAAAATAGAATTTTTACAAGAATCTCGTGAAATAATTGAACAGGTTTCCACTGAAATCCTGCTGCTCGAAGCGGATCCGCATAATGATGAATTGCTGGATTCTATTTTCCGGGGTATTCATACCATTAAGGGCGGCGCTGGTGTTTACGAAATGCAGGAAATTTCAGACTTTACTCACTCACTCGAAGAAGTGCTCAATGCATTGCGTGATCACAGGATTGAAGTATCAGCAGACATTGTTGATGCGGTGTTAAATGGAATTGATCATATCAATTTTATGTTTGTTGAGCACAATTCGAAAAATCGGGCGACAATAAATGTCGAACTTGTTGAAAAATTCAAATCGTTCCTGAATCCTGAAGCGTGCGCCGCCACAAAAAAACAATCTGTTACGAAGCAGGAAAAGGAAGCGTTAAATGCCTCGGAAATATCAACCACACGGAAACTTGACAATTCCATAGCAGCGCTGCCTGCGCCATTTAATACAGCTTTCGAGAAGGCTTTTAAGGATGGACTGAATATTTTCAGGATTCGCTTGCTTTACACATCGGAAATGCTGGAAAATGGCTACGATCCACTGATTCTCATAAAAAATATAAAAGACGAATCAACTGAATATTATATCAAAACGCCCACTGACGTCATTCCAGCTCTGAATGAGTTTGAGCCGCTTAATCTCTATTTGAAACCAACAATTTATATTGCCACATCCCTGGCTGAAAATGAAGTGCGTGATTTGACATTCGATCCCGAGCTTATGGAATTAAAAAATTTGTCGGGTCAGCCAATTGAAACAACGGGGGCGCACGTTGCGCTTGATAAGGAATCCGTCAAAGAATTTGTGGAAGGCGCGTATGAATGGCTGGAAATTGCCGAACACCAGGTGATTCATTATGAAGAAAATAATTCTCTCAAAGCGCTCAACGAAATTTTCAGAGTCGTGCATAATATTAAGGGAGATGCGGCCTATCTCGGCCTGGTCGATTTAAAATCGTTCTCCCATTCATTTGAAACATTATTGGACCGGCTGCGATCCGGACAAATAAACAAAACAAGTGACGTTATTGATATTACCTTAAAATCCATAGATTTCATCAAACAGTGTGTTCATAGTCTCGCCCAGGGACGGCCATTGCCGGCGCTTCCCCCGGTTTTCAACGCTTTACAGGAATATCAGCACAAGGCATTATATACATCAAAACCAGTAATCAAAGAATCATTCCTGAGAGATGTCAATCCCGAATACCGTGATGTTTTCGCCAACCAATTGATTCAATATAAAAATATTATCGACATCAATTCAAAGCAAGCGCCAATTCTGCCGGAAAAGCGGATCAATATCATTCGTGCGCTCCACAATTTACTGAAAGCCTCCCGTGTTGTTGGCCATAAAATGTTAATTCAAAAGACTGAACATTTACTTGAAATTTTTCAAACACCGGATCAGGATGCGGGCGGGGATGCTATCAGCACAATCGTGAAGGAATTTGTCAACTTCATCAAAGAACAGGAAGATCTGCCCAACCGGCTGGGCGAAATCCTGGTTGCCGACGGAAAATTAAGCGACGATGATTTACTTGATGTTTTGTCCCGGCAGCGTCCGATTGGTGAAATGTTGGTAGAAGCTGGTAAAGTATCGGAAGACGATGTTTACACCGCTTTGGAAAAACAGAAGGAAATTGAGTTTCAAAATCAGCAGCGGGAACTGGATAAAGGCGACAATGAAATACGCACCATGCGCGTGGACGAGCAAAAGATAGAGCAGTTCACAAACATGATAGGTGAAATGTTGATTGTTCGAAATACATATTCATTCCTGATCGATAAGTTTAAAGACGTTAGCGGGGAAAATCGCGAGGCCGTAAAATCACTCAAAGATAACTTTCATTTACTTTCTCGATTGACCAATGATCTGCAACACAGTGTTATTTCATTACGCATGATACCCATTCGCGGCATTTTTCAGAAGTTCAATCGCGTCGTGCGGGATATCAGCCGTAAACAAAAAAAGATGATTGAGCTTGTCACCGAAGGCAATGATGTTGAAATCGATAAAAAAGTTGCGGATGTACTGTCCGACCCAATGGTGCATCTGGTGCGAAATTCATGTGATCATGGCCTTGAGACGCCGTGGGAACGTAAAAATGTCGGCAAAAAGGAGAAAGGCACCATTACGCTAAAAGCCTCACGTGAAGGCGCCAACCTGTGCATTCGTATTGTCGATGATGGCCGTGGCATAAACCGTGAAAAACTGTTTGAGAAGGTTAAAAAACAAGGATTTGAAGTTGAATCAATCGATGATCCGGATTTACTTAATTACATTTTCCTGCCAGGAATTTCCACAAAGGCGCAAGTTTCCGAACTGTCCGGACGCGGCGTTGGGATGGATGTTGTTAAAACAACGGTGCGTTCCCTGGGCGGAACAGTCAGTGTAACTTCCGAAGAAAACAAAGGCACTGAGATCGTATTATCATTGCCTACCACAATGGGAATTGAGACCGCATTATTTGTTGAGCTTCAAGGAAAACCGTACGCCATTCCCATCGATTATGTTGTTGAGACAGTGAAACTGCCCAAATCAGAAATGAAACATGCCGGAAGACAAATGATGTTTCATCATCGCGGCGAGGTATTAATTTCCCACTATCTCGGCGCATTGCTTGACAGCAGTGATTCGGAAATTGCAGCGGAATGGGATGTCTATAACTGCCAGCAATCCGAATTGTCAATTGTTATCATTAAATCGCGGCGAGGAAAATTTGGCCTTATTGTCGACAGTTTGAGCAGGAATCAGGAAATTGCCATTAAACCAGTACCGCGCGAACTTGCTCATATTGAAATAATCAGCGGCGTGAGCATATTAGGAGATGGAAAAGTATTGCTAGTGCTGAATCCGGAAAAATTGTAATTACGTGTTTTCGTGTTAATATTCTTAGAACATATTCATTGTAACTCAATGCAACAGGAGCAGTTATGGCACGCTTAAATGAAGAAGTAAAAACCATTTTAAAATCAAAACAAACCGATATTCTCGATTTGTGGAAAAAGCACTTGTTCACAAAATCAAAACAATTAATTGAATTGATCGGACTGGATAACCTGAATCAACGAACCACCAATTTTCTGACACAATTCATCGATGCTCTTTCCATTGGAGATGACATTTCACAAGAAAATTATAAAAGAACAAGAGAATTTTTATCCGACCTAAGCCAGGAAATGACACAAAAAAATTTAACTCCCTCCGAAACCGCCATGTTTGTGTTTTCCGTGAAGGATGCTATCTTTCCGCTGCTAATGGCTGAGTTTGACGGAAAAAAATTTGTTAAATCCATTCTTTTAATTAATAGTGTAATCGATCAACTTGGGCTTGTTACGATTGAGGAATATTTAAATTCGCGGGAAATAATTATCCGGGAACAACAAAATGCACTCACAGAAACATCTGTACCGGTGGTTAAAGTATGGAATAAAATCATAATGGTGCCGTTGGTAGGTATGCTTGATAGTTCTCGGACTGAGCTTATGCTTGAAACGTTGTTGGAATCCATTGAAGACACACAAGCCAAAGTTGCAATTCTGGACATCTCCGGAATTCCGATCGTCGATACGCTTGTTGCAGGACATTTGATAAAAACCGCAACCGCAGCGAGGCTAATGGGAACTGACTGCATCATCACGGGAATTGGTTCCAAAATATCACAAACAATGGTGCAGCTTGGCATCGATTTATCGGCGGTTGTCAGTCGGACGACCCTTGAGGATGGTCTCAAATTAGCATTTGAAATCACAAATCAAAAAATAAAACTGGGAGAATAGGTTTATGTCCGATATTGCGATTATAAAAATTGGGAATAAAATAATTGTACCGATTCAGAATGAACTCAATGATATCATAGCAGAAAAACTGCAAGCATCAATCCTGAAAACAATTGAATCTGTAGGCGCAAAAGGCTTAATTATCGATGTCTCCACATTGTCAATTATTGATAGTTTTATGGGGCGGTTGTTGGTCGATACAGCAAAAATGGCTCAACTCATGGGATGTGAAACAGCGCTAACCGGCATGCGCAAAGAAGTTGTATTGACCCTTGTGCAATTGGGACTGATAATAAGTGATATTAATACTTCTCTGAATATTGAAGACGGTATCGAGCTTCTAGACCGTATAATCAGGGGGAGAAATGACTAATATCCAACGTGATAAAATCGATATTCCGGTCACTAGCTTCGAAGAAGTCATTCTCGCCCGTCAGTTGGTCCGGGAATTAATGGAACGGTTGGGTTTTTCATTGCTCGCACAAACGCGTATTGTTACTGCAGTGTCGGAATTGGCGCGGAATATGGTGGTTCATGCAAAAGACGGCCGGTTAACTGCGACGAAAGTAACTCAGGGCGCCAGAGTTGGTGTGAATTGTATTTTTCAGGATTCCGGGCCAGGCATTGAAGATATCGACCAGGCAATGCGTGAAGGATATAGTACAACCAAATCATTGGGACTTGGTTTGGGAGGCGCCAAAAAATTATGCGGTGAATTCAATATTACGTCCAGTATGGGAAAGGGCACAAAAATTGACATCACTGAATGGGTTAAATGAGCAAGGAACAATTATACATACGTTCTGAAATGGATGTCCTGCAGGCGCGGAAGATCAGCTTGTCGGTTGCGTCGAAAATTGGCTTTACTGATATTGAGTGCGCCGAAATCGAAATTATTATCTCGGAACTTGGCACAAATATTATCAAACATGCAAATTCGCGGGGAATGATTATTCTTGATTACCCGGCCGATGCGCCAGTCCGGTTCCTTGAAATAACAGCGCGTGATTTTGGAAATGGCGCAACCGGCATGAATGGGAAGGTACGACATAATACGAATAATTATTTTGAAGATGGGTATTCAACTTCTGCAACGCTGGGGATTGGATTGCCCGGAGTCAGGCGGCTGGCCGACGAATTTGATTTCCGGAGTAACGAAGTAAATGGCGTGGATGTTGTTGTAAAAAAAATAAATAAAAAAAACAATTATAAAAAATTTAGCTGTTCAGCATTCACTTGTCCTAAATTTGGAGAAAAATATTCTGGCGATAATTTTTATTTGAAGCATTTAAATAACGGTCTGTTTTTCTGTGTAATTGATAGCCTGGGGCACGGGTACAATGCTTATAAAAGCACGCAAATAGCGCTTAATATCATTCAAAATAATTATCAAAATTCTTTGAGCTCCATCATTGAAAAATGTCATGAAAACTTGAGACATGAACGGGGCGCAGCTATCGCACTGGGAAGAATTGATCTATCGCGAAAGGTTATCACATATCTTGCCGTTGGCAATATTGTGACATGGATTTATAGTGGCGAAACATCAAAGCAGTTAATGTATTTTAATGGCACGGTAGGAGTCATTTTTAAAAATATTCATGAAAGCGAATATCCTGTTGAAAACGGAAGCTGTCTGGTTGTTTGTTCTGATGGTATATCGTCTAAATTTGATATAAATCCGGAATTGCAACGTAAATCAGCTCAAGAAATTGCCCACTATATTTTTAAGAATTTTACCAAAAGTCATGATGATGCAACGGTTTTGGCGATCAAATAACAGCATTTCTAAAAATCAAATTTAAGGAAGTGGACGTATGTCGAAGAAGCGTAGAATTATAATTGATTATTCTTGTGATAATAACGATTGTAAATTAGAACTTTGCAAATCCCTTTTCGCCCTTAAAGGAGCTTTAGCCTGGGAACGGTCTGGTATACTTTCACTAATTGAAACCATAAAAGTTTTACTTTCAAATGAGGAATGCAACTCGGAGTTTAATGTTACTATTGAACATATGTAATTTTGCTCGCTGCCTTTACAGGGCATACCTAAAAAGCTTTCGCCATAGGCGATGGCTTCAGTTAACCACCATTAAATTTTGAGCAAGCTAAACTATCTAATACACTAACATATTCATGAGTGTTACCATGACATTTCTATTAATTGCAGCGCTCCCAATCGTTCTAATGCTCGTTTTGTATTTTAATCTCTTAAAAAAATACCATCGCCAGCAACAAACGACGTCGCTGTTGGATGATAAATACAAGGTTCTGGCTGAACAAATTCCGCAGGCGATGTTCCACGCTGTAAGTGATGGAACGCTCATTTCTGTAAATAAACATTTTTTAGAACTGTTTGGTATAAATTCGGAACGTGATATCATCGGACAAAAATTGTCCCGGTTTTTTATGCAGGAATCGGATTTTGTGGATCTACTAAAAAATGTAATGCATAATAAAACCGTAAAGGCATGTCGTTGCGATGGTAAGAAATATAACGGCAACAAAACGGAAGTACTTTTCAACCTGTGTGAACATTATGAAAAATCGAACAATCATACCGAATATTGGGGAACCATTGTTGATGTGAGTGAATTTTGCAAGGTTGAGCAAAAGTTATCGGAGCAAGTTTCCTCTTTAAACGGACGGCTTGCCGCAGGGCAGACTAATGATACATATAAGCAAACGCTTGAATCCATCGTTAAATCGGCAGATGCCAAGATAACCATCGTTACTAACCAAATGAATAATTTCACATCGAAAATCGCATCCGGTACAGAAGAGGCCGTAACCGAATTTTCAACGTTAATTGAAAAGATGAACACATCGATTATCGAGAATACTGAAGTTGTAAAATCAATTCAGAAAAAAATGTCAAAATCATTAACAAAAGATGATATTAAGGTAGAGGATGAAACAAACATCAAACTGGTCCACAAAAAATATGAAATCATGCTGGAAAAGATAATGGAGCAGTTGCAATTAATTCTTGACAGGAAAAAGGACGACATTAAAAATTTAGATAATATAAAAACAGTTGTGGAAAAGACAACGCCGTTTTGGGGGGAAGTAAGAAATATCGCGCTGCATACAAAACTCGTGGCCTTAAATGCTTCCATTGAAGCAGAGAAAGCCGGCGCCTTTGGGAAAACATTCGCTGTGGTCGCCGCTGAAGTAGGCAATCTGGCAGATCGTACGCTGCGCTCAGGCGAAGCCGCCTATGAAATGCGGAAAGAATTACAGAGTGCCGGTTTGACTATTGATGACTCTATTTCTTTTCTGAAACAGGCGATGGATGTTGAAACGCAGTTTATTAATTCGACTATCCGGCTATTGCAAGATGTGGTGTTGTCAGTTGTCGACTCGTTTATTCAGCTTTCCGATCGAATTGACGCGGCATTGTTAGAATCGTCCGAGTTTAAAAATAATTTTAATTCGATTATTTTTAATCTGCAATTTGAAGATATCAGCAAACAAATGGCCCAGCATACTGTTGATATTCTGCATTCCATTCAATCCCAAATACATGAATTGGGAATTTACGGCAAGGTCGAAGCGGATCATCATATCGAAATCAAAAAACAGCTCATTAAGGAAACGGACAAAATTTTCACCATGCAGAATGAGCGTCATGAAGCGCGTAAGCATCTTGGCCTTAATGAACCTCAACCAATTACAACTCCCAATAATGTGCCAAACGATGAAGATGATGTCACTTTCTTTTAGAACTAATCATTGGCTTTGCAGTTGAGCCTTATATAGGAATACTATTATTTCGCAGGTTATTTATCTGTATTGTTATCCCCAGTAATATTGTTACCTCTCACATTATTTGATCAATACAGTCTCAGTTTATATGATCAGATATTTTTCGACATATCCTACAAAATCAGGACTTTCTCGAACGTGGGAACATCGACGATGTTTTTTTGTTGCTGATAGATTTCGGTCAAACAAGCATGGCATAGATTGTTGATGACTCGCGGAATACCTTTGGCCTGTTGAAAAATTTCGTTGATGACATCATCGGTAAACAGGGGCTCGGTTTTTCCAGCGATGGATAGATGATGGGTGATATAGGATTTGGCTTCAGTCTTGTTTAATCCCGTCATGTGATAGCGGAACGCCGTTCGCTGCCAGAGCGCCTGCATGGAATGAAGCCGGATAGTCTTGTTCACATCAGTCTGACCGAGCAGGATTAAATTAAGCGGCGTCTGCGAGTCGATTTTAAAGTTGGTGAACAGGCGGATTTGCTCCAGGTCTTTGTCATTCATGTGATAGACTTCATCGAAGATCAACAGCGTTGTTTTATTAAAATCATATGCGTTTTTCTCAATCGTCTGTTTGAGCGATTCCAATAGCTGCCACTTAAAGTAACCGCCTTCAAGCCGGAGTTGAATGGTAATGGCATTCAGGGTGCCGCGGATGCCGACCGTTGGATCGGCAATTCTGGTAATGATGTCTTTGAGATAAGCAAACGGCTCTACGTCATGTTTCTTAGCGGTAGCGACAAGTGAATAGATGA